>JBAUKK010000084.1:0-5590 GCA_049577645.1 Candidatus Deferrimicrobiaceae bacterium | reverse complement strand
ATCTTCACCGGTCAGGCAGGAGGACATCCCGGGATGCTGGTTTCCCACGTCGGCGACGTGCTGGGAATCAAGCAGGTCCCCATCGAATTCACGGCGGATGGGAAACGGCGCAGCCTAAAGATCTCCGATGTGGCGGAAGCGGATATCGAGGCAATCCCAGGTCAAGGCGGAGCCGACGTCACCATCGATGGCCATCCCCTATGCATTGCTCCGGGTTACAAATCGGTAGTGGCAAAGTCGAGGACGCTGAATTATCAAGATCATGGTCTTCGCTTGGAGGTCTCCGGGAAAAACGGATTTTTCTCGCCCTTTTCCTACCAGGGATAAATTATGGCATCGGGAAACCTGGACGCTGTGCTGAAGCGGGACCGCGCCTTCGTGATCGCAGGCCTTGCCGGGGTTGCTGCGATCTCCTGGGCGTACATGATTTATCTCGACAAGGGCATGGGAGAATCGATGGGGATGGAGATGGGCTTAGCCCGGATGCAGGGATGGGGACCTGTCGATTTCCTTCTGATGTTCATGATGTGGGCGGTGATGATGGTAGCCATGATGACACCTTCCGCGACACCCATGATCCTCACATTTTCCCGAATAAACCGTCGGCGTCACGAACAACGGAATCCCATCGTTGCGACGGGCGCGTTTCTTGCCGGGTATCTTGTGGTCTGGACCGTTTTCAGTGCCGTCGTGACCCTTGCCCAGTGGAGACTTCATCGGGCCGACCTCCTTTCCTCCATGATGGTGAGCAACAACCCTCTTTTCGGCGGGCTGCTGCTGATCGGGGCCGGGGTTTTCCAGTTCACGCCCCTTAAGAATGCATGTCTGACCCAATGCCGCTCTCCGATTGGATTTTTCATGACAGAATGGCGGGAAGGCAACAAGGGTGCTTTCTATATGGGAATTCATCACGGCACCTATTGCGTGGGCTGCTGCTGGCTTCTGATGGCTCTATTGTTTGTGGCGGGGGTGATGAATCTTCTTTGGGTGGCGGCGATCGCGACGTACGTGTTGGTAGAAAAAATCGTCCCAGCCGGGATCTGGGTAGGGCGAGCGGTCGGTTTTTGCACTATCGTGGTTGGCGTATGGATGGTTACGGAAACATTCCTATAACGATTGTACAGAAACACACCCATTGAGACCCATCCAGTCCCCCCGGCGGGGTGGATGGCTTGGCATCGAGGAAGCAGCTGACCGGTATTGAGGTAGGGCACAGCAGTCCGGTATCGGGGTTCGTCCCCTGAAGGTCACTCTCTCTGAATACCTGCATTCGGAGAAGTAACAGGCAGCTGGTTTGACCTTCGGGTTATCTTGTCAAAGGTCAGGTGAAATCGGATTTTGCGTGTATTATTTTGAAATAATTCTGTGCCCAAATCGTGCCCACGAGGAATCAAAGTCGTTCACAGCGCTTCGTAAACTATCTATATCATTGAGAAATATTTTTGACATTTTCCTCAATGGAAAGCGAAAAAGCTAGTTATATCAATAGTTTAAATTACTTGCGGTCGCCTCCATGCCCACGCTTGCCGGACTCCTTATGGCGTTTGCGGCCGTTGTCGTCACCGTGCCGTCCATTATCGTAGGACTTTCGATGATGGGCCTTCTTCCACTGCCCGTATGGGACATGCTTTGCCTTCTTGTAGCGGGCCCGGTAATCCCTCGGTACCCTGAAGACCTCAACCGGGACGTCGCGGTGCCCCACAACGACCCACGGGCCGTTGTAAACACGTGAGCGGTACCACCGGTCGCCCCGCGGCGACCACCAGAACCCTGCAGAGAAAAAGAGATCCGGCCCCGTATCGGCGACGAAATAGACCCCGGACCCCGGCACCAGGACAACTTCGGCGGGTTCTGCGACGACCACAGGCGGAGAACCGATGTTGATGTTGAGGTTGACCTCAGCCGGTGCGTTGTCCGGCGGGAAGGAGAGGAAAAGCACAACGAGAATCGCCAGTATTCCCAATGGAGTAAAACGACCCTTCATACGTGCCCCCTGCTGCTCTCGATCTGCAAGAGCATATTTTGATCATCGGCATGTGCCGATGGTTCGGCATATCCATTCTTATCGGCGTGCCGAGGCGCCGGCTTTACCCAATAGTTGTGATGGGGGACCGATAGAGTTTTCTTCGCCTTGACCGGGAAACGTTCAGCCAACCGCGGGGAGATTTCGTATGGTCTGCTAAGATAAATGGTAAATACCCGGGTGCAAAGGAGGGGCGGATGAGCAGGATTCTTACTGCCGCGTTCGTGGTCATGATGATTGCCGTACCAGTCTTCGCCGGAGAGGCAGTAACCTACGAGAAAGACATAAAGGGAATTATCGCCAAACGGTGCCTTTTCTGCCATGGGACCAAGTCGCCTACTTATGAGGAGTTCGACCGGGACAAAGAAGGGTACAAGAAAAGGATGAAGGGACCGAGGTTGGACACCTACGAAAACCTGATGGTATTTGTCAAGGGGTCGGATGCCGGCGCACTGATGAGAAGGCTGGACGACGGGAAGAACACCAAAGACGGGAAGCCGGGCAATATGTACGGGCGCCTGGGAAAAACGGACGCCGAACGTGCAGCGAACCTGGCAATCTTCAAGAGATGGATCGGAAACTGGACCCTGAAGAGGAGAAAAGACCTCAGCAAGGAAGAGTTGGAAGCGATCAAGGCTCCCGAGAAGTAGGGCCGGCGGGCGCGAGCGGCCCCCCCCTTCGGCACCATCGCTTGGACGGGGAGGCTTCTCTCCCGCATCCCGGAATGGAATCAGGAATGTCCCCGGTGCCGGCCTGGCGCCGGGTTCCCTTATTTCGTGAAATCGGCAAACCATATTGCCCGCTCAATAATATTTTTGCCGTACAGATCATTTATGGTAAAAAACAACAGATGATTTCTCACAAGGGATGCAACATGTTGCGACCCATCGGGCGCCCTTTCCTTGCTATAGTCGCCGCCCTGCTGGGACTGGCGGCGATGTCGCCGGCTGCGGCCGCCGCGAATCGCTACGACGTTTCCTATATCTGGTCGCGGAGTCTCGCCGGGGTCCAGGACTACCGCGACAGGGTAGCCGGAGTCCTGGGGCCGGGAGTGACCAGCAGTCTCAAGGTGGTTGCCAAGGGCGACCTGTTCGGTCTGGTCTACGCGCGTCATGGTGACCGCGCCGGGGCGACACGGGTCGCGAAAGTCCATACCCGACTGTTGCAATCCCGAGACCTGGAAGCTGCCTGCCCGGTGCGTTCGCAGGATTGGGCGGTACTCGACAACGGTGGCGTCCGGCAGGTGTCTTTCGCGTCGGCCAACGCTCCGCAGGTTTCCCGACACAAGATGACGGAAACCGAACGCAGTCGCGAGATTCCCGACCTCGAGGCTGTCGTCGAAGACTACATCAGCCGCCTGCGCCGGGAAGGCAGGATCAAGGATGACGAACGCACCGCCTGGTCGGTGTATGATTTCACCTCCGGCGAAAAGTTGGTCAGCATCAATGAGGACGAGCAGTTCGAAGCGGCCAGTATGGTGAAGCTCTTTATTGCCGCGGCTTTCTTTTGCAGGGTCGAGAAGGGTGAGCTGATTTACGGCAATAATAGTCGCCGACACATGGAGCGGGCGATCCAGCATTCGAACAATACCGCCGCCAATTGGATGCTCCGGAAGATCGGCGGGCCGAAGGCGGCTGAACGCATACTGAAACGGAAATACCCCGGCATCTTCCAGGATACGCACATCGTCGAATACATACCGCGCGGTGGGCGAACTTACCGCAACAAGGTATCTCCCCACGACTACAGCCGCTTCTTGTATGCGGTCTGGAAGGAGGACATCTTCGGCGCCCGGGAGATCAAACGGCTGATGGCACTGCCGGGACCCGACAGGATCAACACGGGGGTAGCGAGCATCCCGGTAAGCACCCGGGTTTACAACAAGACCGGCAGCACCGCACGCGTCTGCGGTGATGTGGGAATCCTCATTGCCAAGGGTCCGAACGGCAAGCGTTACCCATATACCATGATCGGCATCATCGAGAAAGAGAAGCGTGCCCGCGACTATACGACCTGGATCCACTCACGCGGCGCGGTGATCCGCAACGTGTCCGGGATCATTTACCAAGGCATAGTGAAGCGCTACGACTTTTACTGAGGTTCAGGCGCAGGCGGCGGCAATGGGATTCGAGAAGCACAACTCATCGAACCCGGTCTAAGAGCATAACCGCAAACCGGACCGATTTCAGGGGGGAGGGTCACACCGGCGGAGGATACAAAAAAACCCGGCCCCATGGAAGGGCCGGGAAGAACGGGAACGGCTTCAGCCGCGTGCGCTCAGGATCGCTTTCTCCGCATCTGTACGGGTCTTGTGAATCTTCTCCGGCTTTACGAGCATGACGAGGCGCTCCGTCGCGTACACGACTTTCTCCGCGACGCTCCCCATCAGGGCCCGGGAAAGCCCCGTGCGGCCGTGCGTGCTCATGATGATGAATTCCACGTCCTCTTTGTCGGCCAGCGCGAGAATCGCGGAGTGCGGATACCCTGCTCCGACCTCGATCCTGATCTTGCCCCCTTTTCCCTCGATGCGCGAAGCAATCCCTTTCAGGTAGGTGGTCGCTTTTTCGATTCTGGCGGAGGCCGCCCGTCTCTCTTCCTCCGGCTCGGCTTCCGGAGTGGTCTCCAACGGGGTATCGATCACTCGAAAAAGGACTATCTCATAGCCCATTGCCTTCGCGATCTTTTCCGCCGGCTCGATCGCCCGCTCCGACAGCGCAGATCCGTCAAGTGGGACGAGGATCTTCGGTTCCATCGTCTTCTCTCCTTGTCTTGGGAAGCCGTCGGCAGGTTAACGGGTCTGCTTACAATTTCATTTTATAAAACAAGGCAATTCCTGTCAAATGGCCCCCTTTGCGCGGGATACGTTCCATGCAAGGTATGCAAACCACCGAGCAAAGACTAACAAAAACATTCTTCCCATCCCTTTTGTGCCGTCACCTGGATTGCGGATCGGAGACCGGATTCTCCCCGAGCGGCTTTTGCAGAAAGGAGGCAAGCAAAACGGCGAACCCGGTCGCCGCCGCCGCCAGCAGATAGGAAGAGGAAAAGGTGCCGGTGTGTTTTGCCACGATCCCCGCCAGCCCCGGACCGAGGGTCTGCCCCGCGCCGAAGAAGAAGGTGATGATGGAAAATGCCGCGGCGGCCCCGGCAAGACCGAAGTAGTCGCCTACCGCAGCCGTCATGATGGTCGGAATGCTCCAGGCGGCGATTCCGTACAGGGCGATTGACAGATAGAGTGCCCACATCCCGATGTCGACGCTGGCGAGGGCGTAGGCGACCGCCTGCACCGCGAAGACCGCCATGAACCCTCCCTTGCGCCCGATCCGGTCCGAAAGAGTCCCGAACAGGGGGCCGGAGAAAAGGGAGAAGAATCCCACCCAGGCCCAGAACCGGCCCGCCGTGACCTCCGGAATGCCGCGCTCGGCGACCATCGTGGTGACGATGAAGGTTCCATAGATCATGTAGGTGAGGCCGAAAATCAGGTACAGGATGCCGAGGTGAAGCATGGTTCCCTTTCCTGCCGCATTTGGGGGAGAAGGCAAAGGATGCTCCCCGGCTGGGTTCTTA
>JBAUKK010000083.1:0-6042 GCA_049577645.1 Candidatus Deferrimicrobiaceae bacterium | reverse complement strand
CATCAGTTCGGACCGGTCCCGGGTGCAGAGGGTCTTCTCCTCCCTGTCCCATTGCTTGACGGTATCCCGGACGGGCACGACGGGCACGACCGCCCCGTGTTCCCGAGCGAGTTCCGCGCACCTATCCAGGAGATCCCGGGACACGAAGGGCCGAACGGCATCGTGCACCAGAATGATTTCCGTTTCTTCGGGGACTGCCGCCAGGGCATTCCTCACCGAATCCTGTCTTTCCGCACCTCCGTCGACAACGGCGATGACCTTCGCCACACGTTGGTACGATTCCTTCACCTCGTTCGAAAGAGAGGGGGGAAGGGCAAGTACGACCCCGTCGATCCGGGGGGAACCGGTAAAGGCCGACAGGGATCTGTCGAGGAGGGGGCGCCCCGCGAGAGGGAGAAACTGCTTGGGGAGATCCCCTCCCATCCGCTGGCCGCCCCCCGCGGCGAGAATGATCGCCACTACCCTTGTCATCAACCCTCCGGAATTCTCGAATGGCGGGGTTCCGGCCCGGGGGCCGAAAGAGACGGACGCGCGGAAGAAGGGAAGCCGGTCAGAGTTCCAGGAAGCGGCGCAGATCCGCCTCCACCACTTCCTCCGTGACGGACCTGGCGATCGAGATCTCCTTGACCAGGAGGGAGCGCGCCGTGTCGAGCATCTTCCTCTCGCCGAAAGAAAGAACCTTTTCCCCTTTGAGACGAAGAAGGTTGCGCAGAACCTCGGCGATTTCGAAGGGAGACCCGGACTTGAGCTTGTCCATGTACTGGCGGTACCGCCTGTTCCACGGCTGGGGGTCCACGCCTACGTCGCGACTCTGAAGAATCTTGTAGATGGACCGGACGGACTTGGAGTCCATGATCCGCCGGAGACCGACCTGCTCCACGTTTCCCATGGGGATCATGATCGTCACGCCGGTATCGAGAATACGAAGAACGTAGAACGATTCCTTCGTCCCCCCGGAAATCGATTTCGCTTCGATCGCCTGTACCATGCCGATGCCCTGTGCCGGGTACACAGCCAAATCCCCCACTTTGAAGTTCATTGGGACAGTTCCTCCGAGGAGCAAGCAGGAAGTGAAAAATTCATATGTGAGTGATGTATTATATGGAATCCCTCGGGTCATGTCAATCGGGAGGTATCCGCATCCAGTCGACAGTATGGCATACCGACCTTTGCGCCCCCCCGGGAAGGAGCCTGATCGACAAGACGGGCGAACTCCTCCGGGCGGCGGGTATCTCCGGAAGGATCGGTCCGGGGGATCTTACGGCCGTGAAGCTCCACTTCGGGGAGAGGGGGAACGTCTCGTTCGTCCGGCCGGTATTCGTGCGGAAGATCGTCGAGGAGATCGCCGCGGCAGGCGGGAGGCCGTTCCTG
The DNA here is from genome assembly GCA_049577645.1 of Candidatus Deferrimicrobiaceae bacterium. Taxonomy (GTDB): domain Bacteria; phylum Desulfobacterota; class Deferrimicrobia; order Deferrimicrobiales; family Deferrimicrobiaceae; genus CSP1-8. Next base: position 4,671 of record JBAUKK010000083.1, on the reverse strand, counting down.
GCGGACACCAATACGCTGTATGTCGGCGGACGCAGCAACTCCGTGGATCATCTCCGGACGGCCATCGCCAACGGCTTCGCCTTTGCGGTGGTAGGCGCTCCCCTCCTCATCGCGGACGGTATCCGGGGCGAGAGTTCGGTGCGCGTCCCCGTGGAGGGGAGGATCTACCGGGAAGTGGCGATCGGCGCGGATATCGTCAACGCCGACGCAATCGTGGCGGTGACCCACTTCAAGGGGCACGAGCTCACCGGGTTCGGGGGGACGATCAAGAACCTCGGGATGGGGTGCGCCGCGCGGTCGGGGAAACTCGCCCAGCATTCCACGGTATCTCCGAGCGTCGACCCGGCGAACTGCACCGGGTGCGGGACGTGTGTCGCCCACTGCCCGTCCAGCGCCATCGAGGTCGTCTCGCAAAAAGCGCTCATTTCCCCGGGAACGTGCATCGGGTGCGCGGACTGCATCGTGGTGTGCCCGGAGCACACCGTGATGATCGACTGGAACGAGGCTGCCCCGGCGGTCCAGAGGAAGATGGTGGAGCACGCGGCGGGCGCATTGCGGGGAAAGAAGGAGGCGTGCCTCTTCGTATCCTTCGTCATGCAGATATCCCCCTATTGCGACTGTTACGGAAACAACGACCGCCCCATCGCCCCGGACGTCGGAATTCTCGCCTCCGCCGATCCCGTAGCGCTTGACCAGGCCTGCGCCGATCTCGTCATCCGGTCCGCCGGGAGGGACCCCTTCCGGGAAACGCATCCGGGGATCGACTGGACGATCCAGCTCGCCTACGCCGAAGAGATGGGGCTCGGGACAAGGAACTATCACCTGGAGACAGTTTGACGCCGAGAAAGATGATCTTTGCGGGAATCGACATCGGGTCGCTTTCCACCGACGTCGTCCTGCTCGACCGGCAGGGGGAGATCGCCGGGGCGGCCGTCGTCCCGACGGGGGTCTCCACGATGAAGGCGTGCGAGGAGGCCTTCTCCCGGGCTCTCACCGAAGCAGGAGCCCCCCCTTCCGCCGTCGTCTTCACGGTCGCCACGGGATACGGCCGGGAGAGGGCGGCATCCGCCGACCTGAAGGTAACGGAAATCACCTGCCACGCAAGGGGAGCGCGCCACCTGTTCCCCGAGGCCAGGACGGTGCTGGACATCGGGGGACAGGACAGCAAGATCATTCGCCTGACTCCCGACGGGAAAGTGGCCGACTTCGCGATGAACGACAAGTGCGCGGCGGGCACCGGTCGTTTCCTCGAAGTCATGGCGCGTACCCTGGAGCTGGACCTCGAGGAGATGGGGGCCCGCTCCCTGCGGTCGCGAAAGACGGTGCCGGTAAGTTCGATGTGCACGGTGTTTGCCGAGTCCGAGGTGATTTCGCTCATCGCCTCCGGGACATCTCCCGAGGACATTGCCCGGGGAATCCATCTCGCCATCGCAGACCGGATCGCGGCTCTCGCCGAAAAGGTGGGGATGGTCGCACCCGCCGTCATGACGGGCGGGGTGGCAAAGAACCCGGGCGCGCGAAAAGCGCTCGAGGGGAAATTCGGCTTCCCCCTCCTCATCCCGGGGGAACCCCAGCTGGCGGGGGCGCTCGGTGCCGCCCTCATCGCCCGGGAGAAGAGCCAGGACCACCACTAAAGGGTCCGGCGCCCTTCCGCGAGCCGCCGAAAGCGATTCCTCCCCCGGGCTACAGCTACTGGTGCTCTTCGAAGATTTCCTGGAACCGTTTGGTATTTGCCCGGAAGATCTCGAGAATCTCGGGGTCGAAGTGGTCGGGAGTCGTCCGGCCGTCGCCTTCCGTGATGATCCGCACGACCGTTTCGTGATCGAAGGGGGGCTTGTACGGACGCCGGCTCCGCAGCGCGTCGTACTGGTCGATGAGGTTCAGGATCCTCCCCTCGATGGGGATCTCCTTGCCTCTGAGTCCCTGGGGATACCCCTTGCCGTCCCACCTCTCGTGGTGGTACATGGCGAACTTCTCGGCGGAGCGCAGGTAGGGACTGTCCGAACCATGAAGAATCCGCGCGCCGATCGCGGCGTGGGTTTTCATGATCTCGAACTCTTGCGGCGTCAGTTTTCCCGGCTTGAGGAGAATCGCATCGGCGATGCCCACCTTCCCGATGTCGTGCATCGGGGCGGAGTAGAACATGACGTCGGCATCCTGCGGGAGGATGTCCATCTCCTCAACGATGATCTTGGTGTAGTAACTGATCCGCTTGACGTGGACGTAGGTGTCCTCGTCCCGGTATTCCGCGGCGAGCGTCAGCCGCTGCACGGTGTCGAGAAGCGCCTCCTGGAGCTTTTTCGTCCGCTCTTCCACCTGCCTCTCCAAGATCCGGCCGTGGTCCTCGAGAACGTCCTGGTACTTCTTCACCTTCAACAGGTTGTTGACCCGGACCACCAGTTCCGTGCCGTCGACCGGCTTGCTCAAAAAGTCGTTCGCCCCCGCCTGAAGCGCCGTGATCCGCGATTCCCGGTCCGCCTGGGAGGTGAACATCACGATGGGGATCCCCCGCGTTCCGGAGCCGTTCTTGAGACGGCGGCACGTCTCGAAGCCATCCATATTCGGCATCGATATGTCCAGGAGGATGATGTCCGGGGATACCTCAATCGCCCTTGCCAGCCCCTCGAGTCCGTCCGAAGCCGAATCGACGACGAACCCCTTGTGCGTCAGGATCATCCCCATGACGTCCACCACATCCGCCTGGTCGTCGACAATCAGAACCTTTGCTCCCTTCGATGAATCCATTGCGTCTTCCCCCTGCCTTCCTTTGCCTCCCCTTTTTTATCGGAAATACGGATCCATTTCTTAATCTTTTTTTCCCGGCCCGTTACCCGGCGGCCTTCTGCGCCCCGATTTCCTCCTTCACGATCTCGAAGAAGCGGGCTATCTCTTCGGAAGTATTATAGAAATGGGGGGATATGCGTATTCCTCCGTCCCGCGGGGAGCATACCGCATTCCTCGAAAGGAGCGACTTCCAGAGCCTCTTGGGATCCGCCCCGGGGATCCGGAAGGTCACGATCCCGGACCGCTCCCCGGGGTTGCGCGGAGATACGACCTCATACCCCGCCCGCAGCGCCGATTCGACCGCCTCTTCGGTGAGACGCCGGACCCGCTCCCAGATTCGTTCCACGCCGATCGACAGGAGGAGGTCAAGTGACGCGCCGAACGCGGCGAGCCCCACGGTGTTGAAGCTTCCCGGTTCGAAACGGCGGGCATCCGGCGACAGACGGAAGTCGTAATGCTCGAAGTCGAACCGGTTCCGGACCGAATGCCAGCCGAGCACCACCGGCTCGACCATCTCCATCACTTCCCGGGAGATGTAAAACCCTCCGATCCCCTCCGGAGAAAGCATCCACTTGTGTCCGTCCGCGGCCAGCGCGTCGATCCCGTAGGCCTTGACGTCCATCGGGATCACCCCGAGGCTTTGGATCGCGTCCACGAAGAAGAAAATTCCCTGCTTCTGGCAGTACTCCCCGATCCCCCTGAGATCGTTCCGGAACCCGTTGGCGAATTCCACCGAGGACAGCGCGACAAGACGGGTTTTCCCGTCGCATGCGGAGATCAGGTCCTCCCTTCGGACGCGCCCCTCCTTCGCCTGCACCATGCGAACCTCGATGTTGTGCGCTTCGAGGCGCAACCAGGGATAGATGTTGGCGGGGAACTCGACGTTTGCCGTCACGAGGTTGTCCCCCTCTTTCCACGGAAAGCCCGCAGCGATGAAGGAGATCCCCTCCGACGTGTTCTTGATGAAAGCGACCTCGTCGCTCGAGGATCCGATCAGCCGGGCGAACCTGCCGCGCACCGCCTCCGACTCTTCCACCCACTTGCGGAGGAGGAACGCGCCTTCGTCCCGGTACTGGTGCAGCAGACGCACGCCTGCCGACGCGGAGGACGCGGGAATCGGAGAGACCCCTGCATGGTTCAGATACAGGAGACGGGCAGCCACGGGAAACTCGGCGGTACGGATGACTTCGACGTCGATCGGCACGGGCCTCTCCCTCCTGCATTGGGTGCGGCACCCCTATGGTACCAAGGATGCGGGGGGTGTATGGGGTATAATATTCTGATGGCATTGACCGACGGAAACATGCTGCGGTACAGCCGGAACATCCTGATCGAGGAGATCGGTACCGAGGGGCAGGAGAGGATTTTCGGCTCCTCCGTCCTCGTGGTGGGAGCGGGCGGCCTGGGGTCCCCTGCGCTACTGTATCTTGCCGCGGCGGGCCTCGGACGGATCGGAGTGGTCGACCGGGACCGGGTCGAGATATCGAACCTTAACCGTCAGGTGATCCATCAGGAGAAATCGTTGGGGCGGCGGAAGGTGGAGTCGGCGGGGGACACCATCCGCGCGCTCCGGTCCGAGGTCCTGCTGGAAGAGCACGGATTCGCCGTCACGGTGGAGAATGCCGTGCAACTGTTCCAACGGTACGACGTCGTCATCGACGGGAGCGACAACTTCCCGACAAAATACCTGTGCAGCGACGCCTCCGTCCTGACGGGGGTTCCGCTCGTACACGCGGGAGTCCTGCGGTTCGGGGGTCAGATGACGACGGTGTTGCCCGGAAAGGGGCCTTGTCTGCGCTGCCTGATCCCGGATATTCCCCCCCGGCGGGACGCGCCCGCCTGCGCCGATGCGGGGATCCTGGGGGGCGTTGCAGGGGTCGTCGGAGC
>JBAUKK010000082.1:0-6949 GCA_049577645.1 Candidatus Deferrimicrobiaceae bacterium | reverse complement strand
GACGGGGATCGAGCGAAAGGACGTGCGCCGGGGAGTGGAGTCCCTTTCGGATGACCAGGGAATGGGGAGGCGGCTCCTGCGCCGGGTTTCCTGGGTGACGCACCCGCTCGCCCTTCTTGCCGCGGCGGCGATGGACCGGTGGATCGCATGAGTCTTCTTCAGGATGCTTTGCGGAAAGCGCAGAACGGGGGGGGAGGAGGACCCTCGCCGGGACTCCCCTCGCCCGCTTCCTGCGGTCCGGGTTCTCCGCCGGGCCGCAAGCGGCGCGTGACCACCCGCGCGGCCCTGGTCGTGGTGCTGCTGATGGTGGCAGGCGTTGTCTTCTTCTCCGTGCGCTCCCACCATGATGGCGCGCCAAGCGGGCAGACACCCTCTGCCGGTTCGCCTGTTGCCGTACCGTCGCCATCTCCCTCCCCTTTCCCCGCGCCTGACGTTTCCCTTGCGCAGGGAGTTCCGAACGGCGAGACGAAGAACGACGGCGCCCCTGCGTTCATCATCCGAAAGGACTCGTCCGCTTCCGGGTCGGCGCCCGTCCGCGGGGCTGCCGGAGGAAAAGGGGCCGCGGATTCCGAGAGAAGATTCTCACCGAAAGAAAAATCCCGCGAGACGCCTGCGTCCGGCGCAGCCGTTTCCAAGAGAGTCCCTGTTTCCGTTCCGCCCCAGGATCCGGTCTCCGATGGCGCGAAACCGGAGTGGCTCGCGAAATACAACGGAGCCGTCCAGGCCCAGCGGCAGGGCGATTGGGAGACCTCGGCCCGCCTGTTCCGGGAAGCGGTATCGTCGAACCCGGCCCTGATCGAGGGGTGGAACGGCATGGGGATTTCGTTGGTGGAGCTGGGAAAGACCGGCGAAGCGGAAGACGCGTTCCAGCAGGCCCTCACCCTGGATCCCGAGTATCCGGCGGCCCTGGTGAATGCCGGACTTCTTCGCATGCGCGAGGGGCGGAGCAAGGAAGCCGCCGGAATGTTCGAACGCGCGGTCGTCATCGAGCCGAGACGGCCGGCGGCCAGGGTGAACCTGGCGATTGCCCAAGCGAGACAGGGGCGGAACAGGGACGCGGAAACGACCCTGCTGGCGGCAAGACGGATCTTTCCGGACGACCCCGACGTTCTCTATCACCTGGGGTTGGTGCTCGAGCGCAAAGGAGACAGATTTGCGGCGGGCAAGATCTATTCCGAATTCCTGGCCGCGTCGGCGGGACGCTTTCCGGACCGGGAGCGGTTGGTCGCCGATCGCCTCCGCGGCTGGGGCCGATAGCGTTTTCGCGATACCCTGGCGTTATGGTCTTCCTCCTTGACTACCGCGCGCCGGCGCGACACAATATCCGGTAAATCGTTCGTGATAAATAAAATTTCCCGTCGGGCGCCCGATCCGGGTATCGGGAAGATGGTGAAACTCCATCGCTGCCCCGCAACTGTAACCGGCGACGAAATCCGCACCAACGCCACTGGGGGAGATCCTCCGGGAAGGCGCGGAGAGTAGGTTCGTAACCGGAAGCCAGGAGACCGGCCCGACAGGGAGTTTTCCCGGATCACCTTTCGCGGGAGAAGGGTCGGGACGGCGGGTCGACATCTACCATCCCCCAACCTTTCCTCTCCGGAAGCGTTGGGGGTTCTTTTTTGAGGCGTCTGCCGGATAGCGCGGGACGTGCGGCGGGCCGGGCCGGGACCCATCGGGTCCTCCTCGTCGCCGTTCTTCTCTTCCTGTTTGCCTGCCCGCCCCGGGTGCAGGCTTCTTTTCCTCTTGTGATGAAGGACGACCGCGGGGTCACCGTCCGGCTGGACGAACCCCCCCGCCGGGTCGTGTCTCTCGCGCCGAACCTCACCGAGATCGTTTATCTCCTCGGGCGGGAGGACCTGCTCGTCGGCGTGACGAGATTCTGCAACTTCCCGGCCCGGGCGGCCGCTCTCCCCCGGGTAGGCGGGATCGTGGATCCTGACATCGAGAGGATCGTCGCGGCGAACCCGGACCTGGTCCTTTGCACGACGGACGGAAATCCGAAGGAGAGGGTAAGGGTCCTCGAGGCGATGGGGATCCCCTGTTTCGCGGTGGGTCCCCAGGACCTGGCAGCGGTCTTCCTCACCATCGAGAGGGTCGGAAAGCTCCTGGGCGTTCCCGGGAAGGGGCGCAGGGAAGCGGATGCCCTCCGGGCCCGGGCGGAGCGTGTCTCCCGGGAGAAGCGCATTCCTTCCCCCCGCGTCCTGTTCGTCGTATCCACCTCCCCGATCATCGCCGCGGGGAACGGGACCTTCCTGGACGAGCTCGTGCGGATTCCGGGAGGAAGGAACGCGGCCGGCAGGTTGGCGGGACGGTATCCCCGCCTCTCCGTGGAGGATCTTATCGCTGCGGGTCCCGACATCATTCTCGTGGCCGGGATGACGGGAGTGGAAGGGTTTTCCCCCGACGTGTCCCGCTGGGCGGAAGTCCCCGCCTTTCGCAACGGCGATGTCGTAACCCTCGACGGGGATCTGGTCACGCGACCGGGCCCCCGGATGGTGGGCGCCCTGGAAGGTGTGGCCAAGGTGTTCTCCGCGTGGCGGGAGCGGCGGACTGCCTCCCCGGCCGGGGAAAGGGGGTCGACGCGGTGAGAAACAGGGCGATCGTATTCCTGCTCCTGGCTTCCTCTTTCGCGGGTGCGCTGGTCCTCTCCCTGTCCGTGGGCCCCCTGCCGGTGACGCTCGGACAGGTCTTCCGCATTCTTTCGGGAGGGAGCGCCGACGGCGGTGCCGGGGAGACGGCCATGCGGGTCGTCCTCACGCTCAGGCTCCCGAGAGCGCTTCTCGGGGCACTGGTGGGAGGGGCCCTTTCCTCCTCCGGGGTGGCGTTCCAGGCGCTCCTGCGCAATCCGCTGGCCGACCCTTATATCCTCGGCGTTTCGGGGGGCGCCGCGGTGGGGGCGATGACCGCCAGGCTCCTGCTGCCGGGCGACTCCTTTCTGCCGCTCCCGCTGTGCGCTTTCCTGGGGGCCGCGCTTGCGGCGTCGGTCGTGTTCGTTCTGGCGCGCCGCCGGAGCGGTGTCTCCCGGGAGCGGCTGATCCTGATGGGGGTGATCGTAGGCGCGTTTCTAAACGCCCTGATCATGATGATGGTCGCGCTCGCTCCCCCCGGGAGGATTCCGGGAGCCGTCTACTGGCTCATGGGGGATTTGAGCCTCGGCACTCTCGGGAGGGTCGGGCTGCTCGCTCCTTACGTGGCGGCAGGCGTGGTGCTGCTGTTTCTCCTCTCCCGGGGAATGGACCTGCTGCTCCTGGGCGACGAGGCGGCCTTTCAAAGCGGACTGGCGGTAGAGAGGGTGAAAACGGCGGTCTACCTCACCGCATCACTTCTTGCCGGTTCGGTGGTCGCGGTCTCGGGCCTCATCGGGTTCGTGGGGCTCATCGTGCCGCACGGGGCGAGATCGATCGTCGGCTCCGGCCACCGCCGCCTGTTGCCGGCCGCGTTCCTTCTCGGGGGAACGTTTCTCATCCTGGCGGACGTGCTGGCGCGGACCGCGGGCCCTTCGGGGGAACTCCCGGTGGGGGCGGTCACCGCCCTTTCCGGGGCGCCGTTCTTCCTCTACCTTCTGCGCCGCAATGGAGGAAGGACGTGAGAAACGACCTCCTGGCAGCGAAGGGACTTACCTTCCGGTACGGAGAACGGGCTGTGCTGGCGGGTGTCGACCTCCTCGTCGGGGAGGGAGAGGTTGCCGTCCTTTTGGGCCCGAACGGCGCCGGAAAGAGCACGCTCCTCAAGATCTTCTCGGGCCTGATCCGTCCCCATGCCGGGGAGGCGACCGTCCTGGATCGTTCCCCGTCTTCGTATGGCAGGAGGGAGATGGCCAGGATCCTCTCGGTCGTGGGGCAGGACCCCCCCCTCGATTTTCCGATGTCGGTGGAGGAATACGTGATGCTCGGCCGGTTTCCCCACCACGGGTTCTTCGGCCAGCCGACGGCGGCGGACCGTCTGGAGGTCGACCGGGCGCTGGCGATGACCTCTCTTCCCGATCTTCGGTTGCGGGGTCTTGGCGAACTGTCCGCGGGGGAGCGGCAGCGGACGGCCGTCGCGAGGGCGATCGCCCAGGGAGCGAAGGTGATGCTCCTGGACGAGCCGACGGCGTTCCTCGACATCTATCACCGGGTCATGTTCTTCGAGATCGTCACGCGCCTCGCGGAATCATGCGGTGTCACGGCCCTTATCGCTTCGCATGACCTGTCGCTCTGCGCGGAATACGGGGAGCGGATCATTCTGCTGGCGAAGGGAAAGGTCCATGCCGCCGGCCGGCCCGGGGAGGTCCTCACACCCGGGAATATCCAGGAGGCGTTCGGGGTGGAGGCCGTGTGCGACAGGAACCCGGCCACCGGGTCCGTACGGGTAACCGCATTGAGGGGGACGCTCCCGGGTTGGGATTAGGAGAAGGGCCGGGAATGTCCCCCGTGAACGGGGATGGCATCCGGGGAAGACGGTGGGAATCCGTCGCTGCCCCGCATCTGTAACCGGAACGAACCCTGCGGAAAAGCCACCGGGAAAGGCAGTCCCGGGAAGGCGCAGGAAGTAGGAAGCCGGAAGCCAGAAGATCCGGACTGTCCCGCGATAGGCCCAAGCCCCTTTCGAGGGAGAGGAGGACGAAATGAGGGCACGGAAGTGGAGGAGAACCGCCGTTGCAGCATGGGCCGCCGTTGCGACTCTGTCGTTCCCGGGAGCTGCGCAGGCGCAGGAGGCGGAACGGCTCGAGCCGATCGTAGTGACTGCGACGCGGGTGGAGCGGAAGGTCTCGGAGGTTGCGGCGTCGGTGAGCGTCGTCACGCGGGAGGAAATCGCGTTATCGGCTCCTGCGGTGGTCGGGGATGCGCTCCAGGACGTCCCCGGGATTGTCGTTCAGCGGGCCGGCACCCCGGGAAGCCGGGAAAACATCAAGATCCGCGGGGGGCTTGCCCCCCACACCCTCGTCCTGATCGATGGGTTTCCGGTCAACAGCCCCACGCTCGGGTTCTTCGATATCAGCACCCTGCCGGCCGACGCGTTCGAGCGGATCGAGGTAGTCCGGGGAGCGCAAAGTGCCCTGTACGGCTCGAATGCGATGGCGGGCGTCGTGAACTTTATTCCGCGGGAAGGGGCGGACGGTGTGCGGTCCGGCGTGGAGGCGGCCGGCGGGTCCTTTGACACCGTCCAGGGGAGCGTCTTCGTCCAGGGCGCCGGCGGGCCGGGGCGTTTTCACCTCGGGACAACGGGCTTCACGAGCAACGGGATTCTCGCCAACGACGAGGCGACCCTCGTGTCCGCCCTGGGAACGGGCCAGGCCGACATCGGCCGCAGGAACCGGCTGCACGCCGTCGCGCTTTACACGGACGCCGAAAAGGGCATTCCCGTCGACTTCGGTACGCCCCGTGACGGAAACCACGAGGAGGACCGGCGCGGCGCCCTTGGCGGTCTCCGGTGGGAAACGGACGTCACGGAGGCCGTGACGGTCATGGCGTCGGGGATGGTTTTCGAGGAACGGTTCGACGAGACGGACCCGGCAGACCCGGGGGAGATGTTTCCCTTCGTCTTCGACAGCAACACGGATACGCGCAAGACCCTGCTTCGGCTTGATGTGCGCATGTCTTCCGGCCCCGTCTCGACGACTTACGTCGGAGCGGAATACCTGAAAGACCGGGGGGCCAACACGCTCCGGACGGAGTTCGACGTCACGGACGTGTCCGGATCGGTCGTCAATCGGTCCCTCTTCTTCCAGGAGGAGCTCCGCCTGTGCGAGCAAACCGGCATCATCCTGGGCGCCAGGCTCGACGACAATTCGAGGGCGGGGACCGAGTTCAACCCGCGGGCGGCTGTCTACCGGGAAATCGGGCGGACGGGGATCCGGGTTCGTGCCGCCGTGGGGCGCGGGTTCCGCGTCCCGACGTTCCTGGAAGAGTCCGATCCCTTCGTCGGGAATCCCCTCCTCGGCCCCGAGACCGCGCTCTCCTACGAGGCCGGCGTGGATGTTCCGATCGGGATGAGGTCGAGGCTCTCCGCGACGTACTTTTACCTGCATTTCGACGACCTGATCCAGTTCGACCCGTCGGTTCCGGGGCCGGCCGGGTTTGGCGAACTGCGAAACGTGGGCAGCGCGTTTTCCCGCGGAATCGAGTCGGTGGCCCGGATTCGCCTCCTTGCATGGGCGGAGTTGGAGCTTGCCTACACGTACACCGACTCGTGGGATGCGTCGAACCAACGGAGGATCCTGGGGATACCGACGCAGAGAGGGACGGCCTCCCTTAATCTTTCACCGGTGCCGGCCGTCCAGGTTCGGATCGGCGGGCTGGTCGAGGGGGATCAGCTCGACGTTCACGCGAGCGGGGGCGACGTGGAGACCCGGGGCGGCTACGCCCGCGTGGATGCGTCCGCACGGTACCGATGGGAACCGGCGACAGCGACGGTGCGGGAGGTCTCCCTGATGGCCCGTTTCCGCAACCTCCTGGACCGCAATTATGAAGAGCGGCTCGGCATTCCCGCCCCGGGATTCAATTTCCTCCTGGGCGTCGAAGCGCGGATCTGAAAGGAACTGTCGGCCGGGAGAAGAAGGGACGACGTGAACCGCATAAATGGACAAGCGGCGGGAGACAAGGCGGCACGGATTCGCTGGCCGCTTGTCTGTTCTGCGGCCTTCCATCTCCTGGCGATTTCCGGCTTGTTCGCACTGGAGGCGGGCCCCCACGCCGGCTGGTCCCGGGGGGTCGTGGACGTTTTGCTGGTGGGAGCGGCGGATGGGGGACGTGGGGTGGAGAGCGGGCCTGTCCGCGGCTCGTCGGCCGGGAGATCGAGCGTTACCGCGGGCCCTGCCGGGGCCGGAGAATCTCCTCCTGCCGTCCCACCACCGACGAGGCGTCCGCAGGGATCGGTCGCAGGGGAGAATCCGCGCTCTCCGGAGGGGAACGCCTCCGCCGGGGCCGTGGTTCCGAAAGGCCGCGTGGCTCCGGCCGAAGATAGACCC
>JBAUKK010000081.1:0-17072 GCA_049577645.1 Candidatus Deferrimicrobiaceae bacterium | reverse complement strand
TTCTTCTTCCAGGGCACGAAGACGTTCGCATACGAGGTCTGGGAGCAGCTGGGTTTCCGCGCCCCCGACGCGCTCCTGCTGCCCGCGGGAAACGGGACGCTCCTGATCGGCTCCTATATCGGGTTCCGGGAGTTGAAGGAGAACGGCCTGGTCGACCGGATACCGCGCCACATCGCCGTGCAGGCCCAGAACTGCGCCCCCCTCCTGGCCATGTTCCGGGATAACCTCGATGCCGTCCCCGCGATCGGAGTCCGGGAAACGATCGCCGAGGGAGTCGCCATCGCCGCGCCGGTGCGCGGGAAGGAGATCGTCGACATCGTCCGCGAGACGGGCGGCGAGGTGCTCGCGGTGTCGGACGAGGAGGTGGAGAAGGCGCTTTTCCTTCTGGGCCGCAAGGGGCTCTACGTGGAACCGACCTCCGCCCTGCCGCTGGCGGCCTTTCTCAAGTACCCGGGTGTCCGATCCGGATCCGTCGTCGCCCCGCTCACGGGCCACGGCCTCAAGGCGACCGAAAAGATGCTGAAGATCGCCAACCTGCTTGTTACGAATGAACATCAGGATGGGCTATAGGATGGGCAAAGAAAATGGCGGTATTACAATTCCTCTCTTCATGGTGATCAGACCTGATTCCGCGCGCAGGGTCCCAACAAGATGTTTACATCAAAAGCGATCGGGAAGGCATCGGGGCGTAGAGCAGGAAGAAACCGACTTTATCGCGTTCCGCCCCACCTCCAACAGATTCCCAACCCGAATCTCCTCTCGACGTCCCACGACTAACCACGCAACAGGTCGCTTCACTTTTTTGGCATCTTTCACGTGATGGACGGTGATCCGCTTCATGGAAGGGCTCTCATCCCGTTACTCCAATTAGTTTATTGATACAATCCCGATCATCGGGGTTTTTATTCTTCCCTGAGGAAGATCTTGATATCCTCGTCTGGCGAGTCCGCGAATTTCCGTTTCGCCGTTTCCATGAGCATGCTTCGATTGGATTTGATTCTTCCGGATTTCCGACGTTCCACCAGTCCTCCAAGCAGGATCCTGGTTTTTCCCTCCACTTTGTATACCGAAAATAACCGTTCCAATTCGCGGATATCTCCCACTATTTTTCCTTGAAATAAGTAAGTATTTGGATAAAAAAGCAAAATCGGTGCCTTTCATAAATATAGTTAATTATCAGATGCTTATGAATAGTAAACTCGTGGTACTAGGAAAATAAATGCCTAATATATCTATTTTATTTCCACATATTGATATACTGATCCGCACGAACTGCTTCGGGCAAGCAGGAATAAAAGGGAAATTCTTCCATTGGGGGTTTGGAGGAACAATTATTTCTGAATGTCATCCTTGCAGGGTGCAGCAGAATGCCGCAAACTTTGCGCACCTTCCGCATGCCATACGCACCCTGCGGTCCCTGCGATAGCGATGGAATTCCCTACATTATTGAATTGCGTGGAGCCGACGGGCGGGATTGAACTGCGCCAACCTGCCGCTTAAAGGATTAAGTGCAAGCAGGGGGGCCGGTGGCTGCCTCAAGGGATGCGGCACACGGCAACCGAGGTGCGCCACATCCCTCTCGAATCGAGAAGATGCCGAAAGACGGGCAATTCCGTCTTACGGGCACGATGGAATCGCCTATTGGTCCTTGATGAAGCCGTACTTGATCAGCTGCAAGTCCTCGTCCCTGACGAGCCCGATCCCCGGAGCGTGATATTTGTACTCTTTCGCAAACAACTCGATGGCCGAGCCTTCCTTTACCTTCATGCATCCGGAGAACGTACCCGCCGGCGTTTCGCACGTCTCATCGAGACTGACGATCTCCGCCCGATCCATCGCCACATCGGGCGCGATCTCCTGGTAGAATTTCATCTTCAATTTCGGCGTTCCGGGCATCAGGAGACCGGCCCGGTTGCCGTCCTTTCCCGCGAGCCACGAGCCGTCGTGCTTGACCACCTTGCCGTTTTCGTAGAAATCCACGTCTTCACCGAAATAGAAGACGTCCTTCGTTTGCTCGCACAGGGCGAAGTAGTTCATCGCGATTTCGTACAATTCCCCGTCTTTCCATTCTTTCTCCTCGACAACGCGAGTGGCGACCCCATCGACCATCTTGGTTTCCTCGAGGACCGTGATCTGGAGCTTCGTATCGCCCCCTTCCAACACGAGTTGAAAGCCAGGCTCCAAGACGAAGTATGGATTTCGACCCGTCGTCAGCATATTGCATTTTGAGATACTGAACTCCTCCTGCCACGACGTTTTCGATCCCATGCCCTGCGCACCGGTCGTGGAAAGCGCGAGAATCCCCGCAGCAACAAGGATCCATTGCAATGTCCGCGTAACCATGGAATGACCTCCTTTGTCTCAGCCTCGACGGCCGTCCGTCGTAAGAACTTCAATACCAGAACTTGGCGATGACGCTGTTCCCTTTGTCCGCATGACGGAACACGGGGTTGTCAGGGTCGCCCTCTTCGATGCGAAAGGCAGGTCCGGGGAAGAACCATCCCACCCGTACATCCAATCCGAGCCGCCGCACACCGAACAGGTTGCGAATTCCGAGCACGATGTCGAACGCGCTCCCCATATCCTTCCTCAGGTTCGTGTCGTCCTGGTTCATTTGGGCAGTCAGCGCCGAGTTGCGGTTTTCGTCCGCGATTTCGTCCAACCGGTAACGATGATAGACAAGGTCGACCGTGACGTTCGGTGCCGGCCGAAAGCCGAGACCCGCGGTGAGAATCCCGAGATTGCTGAGTTCCGGGTCGAGCGTCTCGCCGTACACCTTGAAATCGGAAACCCCGGCGAACTTCGCTTCGTTCGACTGCAAGCCGGTTTGGCGGAACTCGTTGTTCCTGTTGTCGTCCGGGTTGCCGTCCCCGGTTGCGAACGCATAGCCCAGAGTGGCGTTCGGGTGAAACGGGAGATCCGGGAAGCGATACGTGCCGCCGATCTCGAATGCGTGGGCCGAAGATTTCCGGTTTGCCTCATCGTCGCCGCGCATAAAAACGAGCCGGGTCCAATAGCTGAAATCCCCCAGTGGCATCCCCTGGGACCTCACCCCCAAGAGCAGAGGCCGCCCTTCCTTCCGCGCGCGATCATCGCGGAAAACCGTATAGGCGGCGAAGTTGAGGCCTTCGATCCCGCGGTAGTCAGCGTACAACACGTAGGTATTGATCCGATCTTTCTCCTGATTGATAAACAGATCCAGGTCCCACAGGACCTCCCGTCCCGCGAACGCTTCTGCTCGAAAGGCCCCTCTCCTAAGCGAGATGCCGGCGATATCCAGCGACGTGTCATACAGCCAATGCCGGTCGTCCTCGTAATTCCGTCGGCCCGCGTGAAACTCGAACGGGGCGGTAAAATCCTTGATCGTCACAAACGCCTGGTCAACAAGCAGCGAGAGGCGTCTCTTCTGTGCAAATCGTGTCTCCCCGTCCGGAAGCGTCACGCTCTTCTCCTCCTGCGCAGGAATCTCCCTCTCGGTGGTGATCTCCAGCGTCGTTTCCAGCCAGCCGGTCGGCCGGTAGATGAGGGTACCGTTTATTTGAGGCGTCAAGATCAGGGAATTGTCCCGGTTGCGCTTATCGAGATCCGGATCACGGCGGTACGTGATTTCCGACTCGCTGCCGACGGAATACTGGTACGTCAAGCGTTGCGGAAAATGTATTGCGGTCCCTTCCACCCCATGCCCACCCTTGGGCAACTGAAATTGCGCCATTTGCATTATAGCCACGTCGCCGAGACGAAGGCTCACCTGGCCGATATCGGCCCGAACCAGTGAAGCATCGGGGAGTACGGCCACCCTCCCCTCGTTCGTTGCCTCGGCGGCAGCAACCGGCAAGCCCGCGCTCAACGCCATGGCGAACGTGGTTGCCCACACCCAGCCGAGTGCTGTTATTCGAAACATGCGATTCAAGTTTACGCGTCTTCCAGCCCGAGGTCGGTCTGGCGTCCCGTTTCCGACCCGATGAGCAGATAGAGGGCCGGCATGATGAACAACGTGAAAACGGTGGAAGCGACGAGGCCGCCCAGGATGACGATTGCCGTCGGCTGCACGATCTCGAGACCGGGAATCTGCCCGAAAACGACGATCGGCAGCAACGCAGCGATGATCGCTGCGGAACTCGTCAGGATGGGCGACAGCCGTTCCCTCGCTCCGCGGAGAACGAGGTCCGGACCAAACGGCACGCCCTCCTGTCCCTCAAGACGCCGATATCGGTCGATCAGCAACGCGCCATTCCTGGCGGCGATGCCCAGCACCGCGAAGAACCCGACGATCGATCCCAGCGAGATCCCGCCGCCGCTTACCAACGTCGCCAGCACCCCTCCGGCGATGGACGCCGGGAGAGCCAGGATAGCGATCAGCGCCAGGCGCCAGCTATTGAAACAAGCCTGCAACAGAAGGAATATTCCGATCAAAGCGAAGGCGGCTACGCCCAGCATGCGCTTCTGGGCACTTTCCCGCTCGGCGTATTCCCCCAGGATCTCCGGGTGATACTCAAGCGGGAATTGGATTTCCTCGATCCGGTCTTCGACTTCGTCCACCACCGAGCCGGGATCACGTCCAGCCACGTTGGCCACGACATCGACGTAAGGCGAGATGCGCTCGTGCCTGATGACCGTCGGAGTCGACACCATACTCACGTCGGCGATGTCGGCCAAACGCGCGTAATGGCGATCCGACTTCTCGACCCACAGATCGCGAAGGTTGGTCAGGCTCTGGCGCGTTTCCGGCGCTCCCCAGACCACCACCTCGAAGATCTTCTGCTCTTTGAAGAGATAGCCGACTACCAGTCCGGAGAACACCGTCGCCGAAGAGCGCCGTACGTCTCCGGGTTTGACGTTGACGCGACCGGCGGCATCGAGGTCCACCTTGATCTGCACCTGTGGTTGCTCCGTCTGCTCCTCTGCGCGCAGATCGACGATCCCGGCGATGCCGGAGAGCGCCTGACGTATTTCCTCGGCCTTCTGACGAAGGACTTCGCGCCGTTGGCCGTAGATCCGCACGACGATCGCCTTGCTCTTGCCGGTCAGCGCCTCGCCGACTTTGTCGCGCAAGTAGGTCTGTATGTTGCGATCGACGCCCGGGTATCCGTCGATCGTCTCTCGAATCGATTCGAACGTCCTGGCGTAGTCGGCCTCGGGATCGATGCTGACCCAGATCTGGCTCGCATTGATCCCCACGACCTGATCCCCTGTCACCGCGCGCCCCACATGGGCACCGACGGACCGCACCCCGGGCAGCGATTGCAATTCGCTGCTGACGCGGGACGTGATCCGGTACGTCTCGGCATGGGACGTGCCGGGCAGGGTGGACCAATTCACCAGCACCTGCCTCTCCTTGAAGGATGGAAGCAACGATTGCCCGAGCAACGGCCAAATCGCGATGCCGCCCACCACCACGACGCCGACGGCAATGAACATCTTGAGAGGCTTCCTGATGGCACTCTTGAGAATCGTCCCGTATCTCTCGCGAAGCCAAGCCGCAACAGGCGACTCGCCGACCTCGCGCGATGCTTCTCCCCGGATCAGCAGGCTCAACGCGGGGGTTACGGTCAAGGCAACGACCATGGATGCCACCACCGCAAGTAAATAGGACTGGGCCAGCGGTTTGAAGAATGCACCCGATACTCCGCCCATGAAGAAGATGGGGATGACGGCGAGCATGACGATCAGAGTGGTGTAGATGGTGACGCTTCGTGTCTCCAGCGTCGTCTCATGGATGATGGCTGCAAACGAAGGCCCCCCTTCCTTACGCTCACGCAGCCGTTGCAAAAGCTTTTCCAGGTCGACTACCGCGTCATCGATGACAACGGCAAGGGCCAGGACCAGACCCGCAAGAATCATGGTGTTGATCGTCGCACCGGTCAGGTGAAGGACGATCATGGCGGCCAGTAACGATAGCGGGATCGACACGACGCTGACGAACGCGCTTCGCCAATCGAACAGGAAAGCGCCGATGACCAAAAACAGGAGGATGGCGCCGATGAGGATCGCCACGGCCAGATTACCGATCGAATCCTCGACGTACGACGCCAGCCGGAAGATGCTGGAGTCGATCTCGACGCCGGGAAGACCGCGGCTCAACTCGGCAAGCGCCTGATCGACTCCGCGCGTGACTTCCAAGATGTTGGCGGACGGAAATTTCTCGACGACGAGGATGAGGCCGTTGCCGTTCTTGACGACCGCGTCACCGATAAGCGGGGGGTGCGCGAACGTCACCTCGGCGACCTCCCCCAGGGACATCGACTTGCCGCTCATCAGCAGGTGGAACGGCGAAACGGCCACCTTCGCCATGTCTTCCGGCGACTCGATCGGCATGGAATGCTGAATGGTCATCCTCTGATTGCGATTATCGATCCAACCGCCGGTCCCGGGAGCCGATCCCTTGAGAAACGTCAAGGGCGACACCCACAACGCGTCTCCGGCAGCGGCGATGATGTCCTCTTGCATCACACGGGCGTCGTGCAATCGATCGGGATCGATCTGGACGTGCAGTTGCCGCAACCGCTGTCCCCAGACCGCCACGTTGGCCACGCCGGGCACGCCCAGCAACCTGGGCTTGATCGTCCAGCGTGCGAGCAGCGACAGTTCCGTCGGCTCGACTTCGTCCGATGAAATCCCGATCATCATGAAGCGGCTGGTAACCGACAAGGGTTGGAGGATGACCGGCGGCCGTGCGACGTTCGGCAGGGTATACGCCAACGTCAGGCGTTCCTGGATCATCTGACGGGCTTTCATGATGTCGGTTCCACGCTCAAACGTGAGCACGATCGACGAAAGACCGGTCACCGACGCCGAGCGGATCGATGTAAGCCACGGCACTCCGCTCAACAACTCCTCGAGATTGAGGGTGATGAGGCTTTCCACCTCCCCTGCGGACAACCCGATCGCTTCCGTCTGAACCTCCACGATAGGCGGCGCGAACTCGGGGAAGACGTCAACGGGTGTCTTCTGGAGTTGGAAAGTTCCGGCAACAACCAACGCCGCGGCTACCCCCAACACCATGAAGCGGAACTGCAGGCTCGAACCGATGATCCAGCGAAACATGGCCTTTATACCTCCATCCGCGATATCCTTCTCCGAAGGCTTCGACGCCGCACGGCAGATTCCCCGTTCGCCTCTATTTTCCGAAGATCTCGGCTCCGTACAGCAGTGCCGCGCCGACGGTTACCACCGGGGTTCCGACGGACGGGCCGTCGGTCAGAACCGCCAGATCGCCTACGACACGATCCACGTCGACGCGCCGTCGTTCGAATACCAACGGTTTCGTGCTGACATACACCCAGCCGGCGCCCTTTGCGTCGTAGTACACCGCGCCGTACGGCACACACTTCTCCTTTTCGTCGCTGCCAGGCAGCTGCAGCTCGACGCGCATGCGATGGTTCACCGTCAGGCCATGATCCTTGCCGGGCACCACGTAGTACAGCGACAACATCTTGCGCTTTATGTCTTCCTGCGGCGCCAATCCGGACGGCTGGGCCCATACCTCGTGATCCAGCTTTTCGCGCGTCGCCAGCGGCAGGAGCCGCGCCGGCTTGTCCTTTGCCAACCTGTCCCACTCCGCCGGGGACAACGTCACGAGCACCCAGACGTCGCCAGCGGCGGGCGATGTCGTTCGCGTCGCGACCGGTTGCGGCATCGGTACGGCCGCTGCGACCGGCTGTGGCGCCGAATCCCGCTTTACGCGCCCGAAGCCTCCGAACCCGGCGGCGGCAAGCTTCGGCGCCGGTGCGGCCGCTTCCCGCATGATGCCACCGAACACACCGCCAGCGGGCTTCGCCTTCGGCCTCATCTCCATGGGGGGGATGACCCGGCCGCCGACCATCTGCTTGCGGACGACCTGCTCCTCGCTTACCTTGCCCGTCTCGATGCCCAGCCGTTCCGCCGCCTTCGCGCTCAGAATGACGCGCTTGGCGGTGCTCCCGGGGATGCTCTCGAACGTGACCGCAGAGCTCTTGCCGACCGACCCTGACCCTCCCGGACCCGCTCCACGCGCCGCTGCCGGTGCCAGAAAGAGCGTCGCCACCGCTACCAAGGCAATAAACCCGCCAAGGAACGTTCCCCCGCCGCGGTACGCTCTCATGGCGATCAAAGAATCTACTTTCATTTGAGCACCTCCTCTCTTAACAAGGACGTCATTTCTCCTACAATGTCGGGACGATGCCGTCATTGCCGACGAAAACGAAGACGGTTACATACTTGTCGTCTTTCCCCTTCTGCGCGCCGGCAAAGACGTTCGCACCTTCCTTGATCATGCTCCTGTCTCCGAGTGACATCCTGTGGACCGGCGCGTCGCGGGGTATTTCCACATCCGTTTCGTCATAGTCGGTGGGACCCCACTTTATCGAAAGGACGCGGATCTCGATATCGTCGACCCAGCCGTGTGAGATGATGCTCTCTGGCGTCAGGTCCCACGGTTTTTCTCCCAAGGCAATGCCGCGCAATTCCTCGTCGATGACCCGCAATTCGAACCCCCTATGCAACCAAACCGCCGAATCCCGGAGAATCGGGCTGTATTCGTCCAACTGCACCGCGACGGTTCCGACGTAGGTTCCAAAATCCACGTCTGTAAAGCGCCCCTTGGTCAGGCCGATGACAGTAAGATCGTCCGGGAGCTCGAGGCGCACCGTCTTGCCGTCACCTGTCTTCACGACCATCGAAGAAGCCTCGACCGAGGTGATTTGCCCGCGGATATGGTCTGGTTCCGCGTCCTGAGCGAGTGCGGGAGTGGCGGCCGCAAAAAGGACGACAGACGCGATCACCACGTAACGATAGAGCGCGCACATCATGCCCTCCACCCTCCCTCCTTCGCTCGATCTCCTGGAGTGGGGAGATTATCGATCGTTTTCCCCGACCTGCCCCCGAACTGAAGGTACATGAGCGGCGTGACAAACAGGCTCAGCATCGTCGACGTGACGACGCCGCCCAGAATTGCCACCGCCATCGGGTGCTCGATCTCGTGACCGGGAATCCTGCCGGGAACAATGAGCGGGAGAAGCGCCAATGCAGTGCTCAGGGTGGTCATCAGGATCGGCGACAGGCGCTCGCTGGCCCCGCGCATGACAAGCCCGGCACCGAAGGGTTCGCCTTCCACCTTCTCGAGATACCGGCAATGTTCGAGGAGCATGATCCCGTTCCGCGCACAAAGGCCCAGTATCGTGATGATTCCTACCAGGGACCCAAGTGAAATGACGCGGTCAGCCGCGAAGGTTGCCAGCACGGCGCCGACCAGCGACGCCGGCAGGGCGAGAAAGACCAGGCCGGCCAGCCGCCAGTTCCGGAAGGTCGCGTGGAGAATAAGGAAGATCGCGACCGCAACGACCATCGAGGAAACAAGAAGATTTCTCTGGGCGGCCTGACGCTCCTTGTATTCTCCCAGCAGGTGAGGGTAGTACCCGATCGGAAATGGTATTTTCTCGAGCCGGTCCCCGACTTCGTCGGCCACCGCGCCGAGATCACGTCCCTTGACGTTGGCGTGAACATCGATCCGCCGGGAGTTGTTCTCCCGCTTGATCTTGTTCGGATTCGTCACGAGGCTTACGTCCGCCACCTCGCCCAGACGAACGCGTCCCCCATAGGGCGTGTCGATCAGAAACTCGCGAATGTCGTCCACATTTTGACGTGATGACGGCGCGGACCACACAAAGACGTCGTACACCTTGCCGTCCCGATGAATGTCCGTCACTTCCAGGCCGGACGTCAGGACGGCCACCACCCGCCGGACGTCGCCGGGCTTGAGCCCGTGGCGCCCGGCTGCCTCAAGGTTCACCCTGACCTGTATTTGCGGAACCTCGACCTGCTGCTCGGCATGCAGATCGATGAGGCCGGGTATATCCTTCAGGGCGTGTTCCACATCCGCCGCTTTTTCCCGGAGGACCGGGAGTTCGGGCCCGAAGATGCGCACGACGATGGACTCGCCCGCTCCGGTCAGGACCTCCTTGATTCTCTCTTTCAGATACGTCTGCACGTCGCGATAGAGCCCGGGATAGCCGGCGACGGCGGCCTCGACGCTCTCGCGTGTCTTGTCGTAGTCTACTTCCGGATCGATACTGATCCAGTTCTCGGTGAAATTGACTCCGTAGGGTTCGTCCCCGCCGATGGCGCGCCCGATGTGGGCCCCGAAGTTGCGTACTCCCGGAATGGCCCGAAGCTCGCGGCTTGCCCGTTGCGTAATCCGGAACGTTTCCGGATGCGACGTCCCCTCGGCGGGGATCCAATGCATCAGGAAGTCTCTCTCCTTGAACGGAGGAAGAAGCGACGCCCCGAGGTACGGGAATATTCCGAGGCCTGCGATGGCAATGGCGAGTGTCGTGGCGAATGCCGCGCGTGGCGATTCGATGATTCGTGAAAGAACCGCACCGTAGATCCGCTTGAGAGGCGGGACCAGCGGGGACTCCTGCTCCTCAATGCGGGCGCGATCCAGCAGAACAAGGCATAGGGCCGGCGTCACCGTCAATGCCACCACCATGGAAGCCAGCATCGCGGTGAGATACGAGAGGGCCAGCGGTGCGAAAAACGCTCCCGAAAGCCCACCCATGAAGAAGACGGGCATCACGGCCAATACGACGATCACCGTCGCATGCACGATGGCGGAGCGTACCTCGATCGACGCGTCGAGGATGATGCGTGCCGTCGATTTGCCGCTGCCTGCCAGACGGTGCTGGCGCAGGCGCCGCACGATGTTCTCGACATCGATGATCGCGTCGTCCACGATGTCGCCGAGAGCGACGATCAATCCCGCCAGAACCATCGTATTGATCGTGGCGCCCCGGAAATAGAGAACGATCGCCGCAGCCATCAGGGACAACGGCATCGCAATGACGCTGATCAACGCCACCCGCCATTCGTAGAGGAAGGCGCCGATGACGAGGATCACCAGGACGGCACCGATGATCAGTGCCCTTGTCAGATTGTGCATCGACAGCTCGATGAAGGTTGCCGGTCGGAAGATCGTAGAGTCGATCTCGATGCCGGGCAGACCGGGCCGCAGTGCGTCCAGCGCCTCCTCGATCTCCCGCGTCACGTCGAGCGTGTTGGCCCACGGCAACTTCTCGACGATCATCATCAGGCCGCGTTCGTCATTGATGACGGCATCACCGACGATCGGCCATGTATCCCATGCCACGGTGGCAACTTCGCGCAGCCGCGGCGGGTTGGCGCGGGAGGTTTTCAGGGCGAGCGGCACTTCCGCCAGATGTTCCACGGAAAAGACGGGGGACTCGTTGTGGATGACGAGCCGCTGGTTGGGGGTATCGAGCATCCCGTCGATACGGGTTTTCGCCGCGGTGCTGTACCGCAGCAAGCCCATGTCCAGGGCTTCCGAGGTCGTCTCCATGACTTCGTCGAGCGTGACGTTGTGGGCGCGCATCCGGCTCGGATCGGCCTGCACCTGCAACGACTTGATCCGTTCGCCCCAGATGGGAACGTTCGCCACGCCCGGGACGGACATGAGACGAAACTTGATCGTCCAGTAGGCGATCATCGAAAGGTCCATCATGTCGTAGACCTTCGAGGAGAGCCCGATCTTCATGACCCGGCTGGTCGACGACAGGGGTTGGAGCATCACCGGCATGCCGGAAGACTGCGGCAGCTCGGCGATCGCCAGCTTCAGTCGCTCCTGCACGCGCTGTCTCGCATCCATGAGATCGGTGCCCATTTTGAAAAGGAGCACGACCTGGGACAATCCCACCACGGAGGAGGAGCGGACGTATTCCACGCCCGGTACTCCCCGGAGCGTATCCTCCATCGGAATCGTGATCAGTTCTTCCACCTCGGTGGAGGTCATTCCGGGACCTTCGGTCTGGATTTCCACCTTTGGCGGAGCGAACTCGGGAAAGACGTCGACCGGCATCTTTCGAAGTTGCCCGACTCCAAAGACCATCATCGCAGCGGCGATGGCCAACACAATGTAACGGAATTTCAGGCTGGAGCCGATAATCCATCGAAACATGTCAGGAGCCCTCACTCCCGTTAGGAGTCTTCACCCCGATAATGCGGATGAGCCTGAAATAAAACGACGTAATATCGATTGCAGGGTAACGATCATGGTCCTGATTGTTACCCTGCAAGCGATCGTGATCGTCACGTTATTTCAAAATATATGCCGGAAGGGATATTTTCACCTCGTTTCGGAGTGAACAGATGGAAACAACAGGGGATCATGCAGCATTTGCCCCAACGCGGAGAATTCATTCTTTCCGGATCCCCCTTCGATTTTCACTCAGGAATGGCCAGTAGGCATTAAATTTCCCAAGCGAGCCAAAAAGTTGTCCTCAGATAGAATTTATTGCAAATCCTGTACGTGAGATGAAACGGGTGTTTGCCCGGTTTCTGTTCGAAGGGGATTTTTGTCCGCCACCCCCAGGCAACCAAGCGGCAAGGAGACAGTTCGGCTTACAGGGAGAGGCACCTGAAACCTTTCGGTTATGAAGGGGAGATGTGGAGCCGACGGGCGGGATTGAACCGCCAACCTGCTGATTACGAATCAGCTGCTCTACCGTTGAGCTACGTCGGCCCGGGGATGCGGTGGGGCGGTTGCGAAAAATAAGCGTAGGGAAATAATCCTTCGAAGTCAAGCGGATTCGGGGCGTAGGGCGCGCTCCGTGGGAGTTGCCGGCTGATCCCCCAGAGATCCCCCGGGGGGGGGGCAAGGGAGAATCGGTCAGGAATGCTCGATCTGGTACTGCTCGACGTGGAACTTCTCGGACGCCGAGATGTTTACCTTCATCCCGAACCGGTTCTCGAGCACCTCGATAAACCGTCGGTTCTCGCCGAACATCTCCTCCGCGACCGCCGGGTGGACATACAGGGAGATCTGCTTTCCCGACAGGAGGGGCGCCTGGCGCTCGAAGGCGCGGAAGATCTCGTAGCAGATCGTTTTTTTGGACTTGATGATCCCCTCTCCGGAGCAGTAGGGACAAGGTTCCGAAAGGAAGCGGGAAAGGCTCTCCCGCACGCGTTTGCGCGTCATCTCGACCAGGCCGAGCTCCGAAATCTTGCAGATGGTCGTTTTGCTCCTGTCGGCGCGCAGCGCGTCGACGAGCGCCTGGTAAACCTTCTCCCGGTTCTCCTCGCTCTTCATATCGATGAAGTCGATGGTGATGATCCCGCCGATGTTGCGCAGGCGAAGCTGGTAGACGATCTCCTTCACCGCCTCGAGGTTGATCTTGACGGTCGTCTCCTCGAGAGAGGACCGTCCCACGTATTTGCCCGTGTTGACATCGATGACGGTGAGCGCCTCGGTCTGCTCGATCACGATATAGCCGCCGCTCTTCAACCATACCTTCTTGTCGAGGGCCCGTGCGAGCTCGATCTCGATGCCGTAATGCTCGAAGATCGGCTGGTTTCCCTGGTAGAGCTCGATCCGATCCCGCAGGCGGGGGAAGAACTGGGAGACGAAGTCCCGGATACGAACGTACTCATCCTCCGAGTCCACGACGATCCGGTCCATGTCCGCGGTGAACATGTCCCGTACGGCACGGAGGGAAAGGGAGAGTTCCCGGTGAATGAGAGTGGGCGCGCTAGCGGCCTCGCACTTTTTCCGGATCGTGTCCCAGTGGCGGACCAGGTAGTCCATGTCCGCTTTCAGCTCGGCCTCCGTCCTGCCTTCCGCCGCGGTGCGCACGATGGCACCCATGCCGTCCAGGCGAATCCTCTCCCCGATCTCGTGAAGCCTGTCCCGCTCCCCGGGGTCTTCGATCCTCCGGGAAATTCCGATGTGCGCAGACCACGTGAGGAGCACGAGATACCTGCCGGGAAGGGTGATGTGGCTGGTGATGCGCGCCCCCTTGGTTCCCAATGGTTCCTTGGCCACCTGCACGATCAGATGCTGGCTCTCCCGGATCATTCCCTCGATCGGGGGGATGTACTGCTCCTGCGGGAACCTGGCCGCGTGGATGTCGATGTCCTCCGCAAGGTCCTCCTCCCCGTTCTCGTCGGCCTCGAACCCGAGCCGGGGGATGACGAAGTCGCCGGCGTACAGGAACCCCGCCTTCTCCATGCCGATGTCCACGAAAGCGGCCTGCATTCCCGGGAGGATCCGGATGACCTTCCCCTTGTAGATGTTCCCGATGATGTTCCTGTCGTCGCCGCGCTCGAGGAGGAAATCGACAAGGACCCCGGATTCGAGTGACGCGACGCGCGTCTCGTACGGGGCGGAGTTGATGACGATGAGCTTGTTTCCTTTTTGCACCTTATCCCTTCTGCCGGGGCACGAATTCGGTCGACATCTTTTTCACCGTGAAGCGGTGGGGCGGAAACGCGGTCCCCAGGATCGCACTCGCGGCATCGAGCGGCCGTGCCCCTTTTCCGGTTCCATGGATGATTGTAATGAAGAGGCCCTCCCCGTTCACCAGGAAATTGACGACCAGGGGCTTGAGGTCGATCTCGGATCGGCTCCCCTCTTTCCCTGCCGTCACCGGAAAATGCCCGGATTCGCGGAACGCGCTCCAAGCAGTATCCACCCGGTCCGGCGTGATCTCCTCCGGCATCCGGTGCGGGGGAACCGGGAGGAGGGCGTAGCGGCAGGACAGGTCGAAGTCGGAGAGCCGCGGCGATCCCGGAGGCACCTGCCGGGCCTCCCCGAGGGAGATCCCGCGCGGGAGGCAGGCGGGGAGCTTCCTCTCTATTTCCGCCGGAGGAACGGGGAGTCGGAACTCCGCCTCCAGGAATTCGGCAAGGCTGTCCGTGCCGACGGGGAGGGCATGCGAGAAGGAGAGCTTTGGCGCCGGGTTGTATCCCTGGCTGTACGCCAGGGGGAAACCTGCCCGCCGCAAGACGCGCCCCCAGAGGGACTGTACCTCCAGGCCGCTCAGGTATCTTGCCGGTCCCTCCTTGGCATACCGTATCCGTATGATATGGCGGACCCCGCCGTCCTTGCGAAAGGGTGCGTCCGGAACCGGGTGGTGCGCTTTCGTTCCCTTTTTCCCGTCCGGATCGGGGGAGTAGGTGATGTTGACGAGACCCGGAGGACATGCGCCGCACGCTGCGCACATTCCGTCCTTGCGGCAATCGGCCGTTGTTTTCCCCGACCATGTTTTCTCCCTCTCGGACAGGAGGAAATCGCGGTCGATCCCGGCATCCACCATGTCCCAGGGCAGCGGGGCGGCCGGGTCCCGTTCCCGCCGGTACTCGGCCAGGTCGACACCCGTTTCCCGGAACGCCTCGGACCACGCGTCCGGACGGTACTCCTCGGTCCATGCGTCGAACCTCGCCCCTCCTCGATAGGCGGCAAGGATCACCGCGGACAGGCGCCCGTCTCCCCGCGAAAACGCACCCTCGAGTTCGGAAATCTCCGGGGAGTGGAACTTGACCTCCACGTTCCGGTCCCGCCCGACCGCGGCCCGAATGATTCCCACCCGCTCCCGGATTTCCTCCTTGCCGATCTGACGCTCCCACTGGAAGGGGGTATGCGGCTTGGGGACGAAAGAGGACACGCTTGCGGTAACGGAGTTCCGCTTCCCGTGACGGCGGGCTACCGCGGCCACCTTCCGGATCAGTTCCCCGATTGCGCGGCCGTCGTCCGCCGTCTCCCCCGGCAGTCCCACCATGAAGTAGAGCTTGAGCGTCTGCCACCCGTTCCCGAAAATCCACTCCGCCGAGCGCAACAGGTCGCCTTCCTCCATATCCTTGTTGATGGACCGGCGGAGCCTCTCCGATCCGGCCTCCGGCGCGAGCGTGAATCCGGTCTTCCGAACCTTTCGGATCTGGCGAACGGTATTCTCCCGGAGAGCGTCCAGCCGAAGGGACGGGAGGGACACGGAGATTCTCTCGGGGGAAAGGGTCTCCATCGCGTCGGTGATCAGGCGATCGATGCAGCCGTAGTCTGCGGCCGAAAGGGAGAGAAGGCCTACCTCGTCATAGCCGGTCTTCGGGGCGGTTTCCTGCAGGTACCGCAGAAGAAGCAGCGGGTCCCTCTCCCGGACGGGTCGGTAGGCGTATCCCGCCTGGCAGAATCGGCAGCCGCGGGTGCATCCCCGGGAGATCTCGATGCTCAGGCGGTCGTGCACGACGCGCATGGCGGGCAGGATCGGGGTGGGGGTAAGGGGAGAGTCGTTCAGGTCGGGAAGAACCCTGCGGGATACCGTCGTGGAAACCCCCGGAACGTAGACGCCTTCGATCCCCGACAGGCGGTGGAGCAGTTCCTCTCTTTTTCCTTCTCGCTTCCTGCTCTGCTCCACCTGCTCCACGATCTCCAGGATCGCTTCTTCCCCGTCACCGACGAGGAGAGCGTCGAAGAATTCCGCCACGGGCGCCGGGTTGAGCGTGCAGACGCCTCCCCCCAGGACAACCGGGTCCCTCTCTCCGCGCTCCCGGCGGAGGAGGGGGATCCCGGCCAGATCGAGCATGGTAAGCACGTTCGTGTAGGTCAGTTCGTAGCTCAGGGAGAACCCGAGCACGTCGAAATCACGGGCGGGCCTCCCCGATTCCAGCGAGACGAGGGGCGCTCCCGTTTCCCGCAGGCGCTCCTCCATGTCCCTCCAGGGGGCGAAGGCCCTTTCGCAGAGAGTTTTTTGCCGGGCGTTGAGAAGCTCGTAGAGCAGGAGGATCCCGAGGTGCGACATCCCGATTTCGTATACATCCGGGAAGGCCAGGAGAATCCGGGTTTCCGCCTCGTCCCACGGGAGGAGCGCCGGCCTAACTTCGGCGCCGCTGTACCGGGACGGTTTCTTCACGTTAACAGGAATGATTTTCATCGTTTCATGTGTCCAATATCTTTTTGATAATTCAATCCGTTCAAGTTACATTAGTTCGGATGAAGATCTTGTCCCGGGCATTTGCGTAATGCACCTACTGTGGAGCCAGGGAGCGGAGGCTTCGTTCCGTCCCGGGGAGTTCTTCGGCCGTGAAGAGGAACTGAGTTCTCTTCTTCGGGTGTGCCTCGAAGGAAAGTCCGGCATCGGGGCATCGGTTCTGATCTACGGCCCGCCCAACGTCGGGAAATCCTCCCTCCTTCTCAAACTGAAATCGGAGCTCAAGTCGCTGCAGCAGAGCACTGCGCCCCCGTGCCCATTCCCGTTCTATTATTCGTTCAGCAATATCCTGTCCCACCCGTTGGCCCTCTCCCAGCACTTCCT
>JBAUKK010000080.1:0-2812 GCA_049577645.1 Candidatus Deferrimicrobiaceae bacterium | reverse complement strand
TTCCTGACCCCTTCCTCGTCGGGAACGTCCAGGATCACCCCGCCCACGTCGGTCTTGTGCGTCACGTCGGGGGAGTTCATCTTCACCGTGACCGGGAAACCGATGCGCCGGGCGGCCGCAACCGCCTCCTGCTCGCTCCCCGCGGGGTGCCCAGGGGTGACGGGGAACCCGTTCCCGGCGAGAAACGCCATCGATTCGGCGGGGGTCATCGCCCGCAGGCTCTCCGGCGACTTTTCCGTCGATACGGCAACGGCCCGATCCGTCGGAAAGGTATTCCTGTCGAAACGCGCGTAGCAGGACAGGGCCTTGACCGCCCGTTCCGGCGTCGGGAAGACGGCGATCTTCTTTTCGTGCATCTTCCCCCGTTCTTCCCTTTCGACGTCGGCCCCGCCGAGGTAGCAGACGAGATCGCATTTCCCCGGACGGATGACTTCGGAAGCGCCCGGAATCGGGTCGCCGAAGATCGTCATGACCACGTCGTAGTGCCCCCCCGCGGCGGCAAGGACCTTCCGGTACCGCTGCGCGTCGGTGTCCCCCGTGAGGTCGAGCGGGTTTCCGACGATGCAGTGGGCGGGGAGGATCTCCCGCAGCCGGTCGGCCAGTTCCGGGGGAAGGGAGGATACGCGGAAGCCCTCTTCCTCGGCCACGTCGGTCGCGATGATGGCGGACCCGCCCGAGCTGGTGACGATCAGCATGTTCGGACCCGCCGGCGTCGGCAGATAGGCAAGCGCCTTGGAAAAGTCGTACAGCTCCTCGAGGGTGGAGGCGCGGTGCACGCCGAACTGGCGGAACACGGCGTCGTAGATCTCGTCCTTCCCCGCAAGCGACCGGGTGTGGGATTCCGCCGCCTTTCTCCCCTGCTCGGTTCGCCCCGCCTTGAAGATCACGATGGGCTTGCGGCACTTCCTGACGGCCGAGAGGAATTTCCCCGCGTCTTTCACCCCTTCGATATAAAGGGCGACGACCTTCACGTTCGGGTCGTCCGCGAAATAGGCGATCAGGTCCGCCTCGTCGACGTCGGCCCGGTTGCCCATGCTCACGAACGCGGAGAAACCGATTCGATCTTCGGAGGCCCAGTCGATCAGCGCCGCGCCCACGGTCCCGCTCTGGGACACGATTGCGATTTCGCCTCTCCGCGTGATGAGCGGCCAGGAGGCGCAGAGCCCGTGGTACGGATAGTTGACTCCCTGGCAGTTCGGCCCGATGACGCGGATCCCGTTCCGTCTGGCGTTCCCGACCAGTTCCTCCTGCAGCGCCGCGCCTTCCTCTCCCGACTCGGCGAACCCTCCCGTGATGACGATCGCGGATCGCACCTTCCTCTCCCCCAGCTGGAGCATCATCGCGGGAACGAGCTTCGCCGGAATGATGACGACCGCAAGATCCGTCCCCTCCGGGATCTCGGAGGCCGATCGGACGGAGGGGAGCCCGAGAATCACTTCTCCCTTCGGGTTCACGGGGACGACTTCCCCGGAAAATCCGGCATCCAGAATGTTGCGGAAGATCTGGAATCCCATTTTTTCCGGATTGGCCGACGCGCCGATGACGGCGATCCGGTCGGGCCGGAACAGAGGCGTGAGGGCGGAGAGCATGGGGTCACCTCTTCGAGATGGCCCTCCCCCCTTCCGGCCAAGGGGATGACCCGGGGCAGGAGGTTTTTTGCGTCCCGGCGGGAAGCGGGGCGGCCGGATTGTTGGGGACAATCTAGCAAAGGGAAACCGACGTGTCACTCCCTTTCGGAACGTGCGCCGCTGGGGATAAAGAAAAAGCGCCGCCGGGAAAGTTCCCCGGGGCGCTTCCCCCCGTCACCTCTTCGCTCCCGTTTACACTTTCCGCACGTTGGATGCTTTTTTCCCCTTGGGTCCGTCGGTCACCTCGAACTCCACTTTCATCCCCTCGGTGAGGGATCGGAAGCCGTCGCCCACAATCTCGCTGAAATGGACGAAAATGTCCTCCCCGTCGTCCGGTGTGATAAACCCGTACCCTTTGGAATCGTTGAACCACTTCACCGTCCCTGTTGACATGCCTTTTTGTCTCCTTTGCTTTTCTCGCCCGTGGATCGGCGGATTGTTCCCTCCCTGGCATCGGCAGTCGACTGCTGTTCAAGCGGGTTTTTACCCGGCGGGGAAAGGGGCCTCCGTAGTATGCGCGATCTCGGTGCGCTCCAGTGCGGATTCGGACCCCAGATAGATGATATCGCCCGGCCCCACCGAGAAGAGCTTCTGGGCAAGCTTTGCCAGGGACATACGGTTCATGCTCCTTCTGCTTTTCCGGAATTCCAGCATCGTCCCGACGCGCAGGATCGTGTCGGTGGAGGTATCCATCCTGTATACGGGGTATCCTCGCATAAACTGCTGAAATCTTAGCAAATATCGAGCCCCAAGTACAACCGTAAAATCCGTATGGTTTTAAGGGGGTTATCCTGATGTTTTTGTAGGATATTCGGGGCACAGGGAATTGTATTGCCGGATGTTGGCTATAATTTTCCCTCTGTTTCTAAAAAGGGAAAAATTATTTCCCGGGTCTATCTATTCAGGATCGAGGATTTATCGACGAGTTCCTTCCAGTGATCCCTATCCTTCTTCCCGTTCCAGATCGATCGGAAAACGGATACGATCATGGCGAGCATCACCAGGAACCCGATGCCGAAGAACCCCCAGAACAGGACATCCATCATGGCGCCTCCTTGCCCCTCTTGAGGCCATGATTGTTCGCCCGCGGGTTTTTCTCCCGTCTATATGTGATACCAAGTTCAGTATACACGATTCGGAGGCCCACTAACAGCGGGAATCGTACGCCGGAATCATCCCTGGAC
>JBAUKK010000079.1:0-6984 GCA_049577645.1 Candidatus Deferrimicrobiaceae bacterium | reverse complement strand
CCTCGGGAGGGACGGCGGCCGCCGTGGCGGCGGGGACCTGTTTCGCCGGTGTGGGGACCGACACCGGCGGCTCGATTCGCCAGCCCGCGTCCCTGTGCGGCGTCGTGGGGATGAAGCCGACCTACGGCCGCGTCTCCCGCTACGGCATGATCGCTTTCGCGTCCTCCCTGGACCAGGGAGGGCCGATTGCCCGCTCCGTCCCGGATGCGGCGGTCGTCCTCGGGGTCATCGCGGGGCACGACCGGAGAGACTCCACGTCGCTCGACATTCCGGTTCCGGACTTCCTCGCTGCGACAGAAAGGGACGTGAAGGGGATGCGGGTGGGGCTGCCGCGGGAGTACTTCGCGGGAGGGCTGGACGCGTCCGTCAGGGAGGCGGTGGAGAGAGCGGTGAAGGCGCTTCTCTCCCGGGGGGCCGAGGCGGTGGAGATTTCCCTCCCTCACACGGAGTACGCCCTCTCGACGTATTACATCATCGCTCCCGCGGAAGCATCCTCCAACCTCGCCCGGTACGACGGGGTCCGGTACGGTTTTCGGGCGGACGGAGGGACGGGGATGATCGGGATGATGTCCCGGACCCGCGGAGAGGGGTTCGGAGCGGAGGTCAAGCGGCGGATCATGATCGGGACCTACGTGCTGTCCGCGGGATATTACGAGGCGTATTACGGGAAAGCCCAGAAGGTCCGCACGCTCCTTCGGCGGGACTTTGCCGAGGCGTTCTCCGGGGTCGACGTGATCCTGACCCCCACCGCCCCCACGCCCGCCTTCCGCATCGGGGAGAAGGTGGATGACCCGCTGACCATGTACCTGTCGGACATCTACACGCTCCCGTGCAATCTGGCGGGCATACCCGGGATCTCCGTGCCGTGCGGCATGTCGCCCGACGGACTTCCGATCGGAGCCCAGTTGCTGGGAAAACATTTCGACGAAGAGGCGCTCTTTGCCGCCGCCGCCGCGATCGAGCGGGAGATTCCGCTGCCGCGGGTGGCGCCGCTGGAGGGATAATCAAGGGATGGAGTTTGAAGCGGTCATCGGCCTGGAGGTGCATGCCCAGCTGGCGACAGAGAGCAAGATCTTCTGCCCCTGCCCGGTGAAGTTCGGGGCGGCGCCCAACGAGAACACCTGCCCGGTCTGCACGGGAATGCCGGGCGTGTTGCCCGTCCTGAACCGCAGGGCGGTGGAGTTCGCCATCCGGACGGCGCTGGCTACCTCCTGCAAGGTGCAGGAAAGAAGCGTCTTCGCGCGGAAAAACTACTTCTACCCGGATCTGCCGAAGGCCTACCAGATTTCGCAGTACGAGCTCCCCCTGGCCGTCTCCGGCCACATCGACATCGAGGGGAACGGCACGAGCCGGCGGATCGGGATCACTCGTATTCATCTGGAGGAGGACGCCGGAAAACTCATTCACGCCGGGGCATTCGCGGGAGCGCAGACGTCGCTTGCGGATCTTAACCGGTGCTCGGTCCCTCTCATGGAGATCGTCTC
This sequence comes from Candidatus Deferrimicrobiaceae bacterium, assembly GCA_049577645.1. Classification (GTDB taxonomy): domain Bacteria; phylum Desulfobacterota; class Deferrimicrobia; order Deferrimicrobiales; family Deferrimicrobiaceae; genus CSP1-8. The sequence goes on along the minus strand of JBAUKK010000079.1, from coordinate 5,500 downwards.
CGAACCGGACATCCGGACGCCGGGGGAAGGAGGAGCCTACCTTCGCCGTCTTCGGGACATCCTCGTCTACCTGGAGGTCTGCGACGGGAACATGGAGGAAGGGTCGTTCCGCTGCGACGCGAACGTGTCCGTCCGGCCGAAAGGAAGGAAGGAGTTCGGGACCCGGACGGAGCTCAAGAACATGAATTCCTTCCGGAACGTGGAGAAGGGTCTCGAGCACGAGATCCGCCGGCAGATCGGGGTGATCGAGGACGGCGGTGCGGTCGTCCAGGAGACGAGACTTTGGGACGCGGACGCCGGCGTGACCGTTCCCATGCGCGGCAAGGAGGAGGCGCATGACTACCGGTATTTCCCCGACCCGGATCTTCTCCCGCTCCGCGTCGATGCCGCGTGGGTCGAGGAGCTCCGAAAAACGATCCCGGAACTTCCCGGGGAGAAAATCGCGCGTCTTTCCTCCCGGTACGGTATCCCCCGTTACGACGCGGAGCTTCTCTCCTCCTCGCGTTTGCTTGCCGACAGCTTCGAGGCGTCGGTGGCCGCCTTCGGCGGGAACCCGAAGGTGACCGCGAACGAATGCATCCAGTGGAAGGAGGCCATCGTCGCGGGGATCCTTTCGCCGGAGACGATCGCGCACGTCGTGGAGGACCGCGAGTCCGGAACGATCTCCGCCACGGCTTCCAAGACGCTGGTAGAGATCGCGATCGAGACGGGGAAACCCGTCCGGCAGATCCGGGACGAAAAGGGGCTGACCCAGGTCTCCGATGCGGGGGCGCTCGAGGCGATCGTGAACAAGGTCATCGCGGGAAACCCGAAGGAGGTTGCGAGCTTCCGCGCCGGCAAGGCCGGCCTGCTCTCCTTCTTCGTGGGGCAGGTCATGAAGGAGACCAGAGGCAAGGCGAACCCGAGAGTGGTCCAGGAGGTTTTAAAGGCCAAGCTCGGGTAGGGGAAAGCAATGCGGAAAGCAGCGATCGTCCTGGCAGTCATCCTCCTGGTATTCGTGGTCCTTATCCTGCTGATTCCCCGACTGGTGTCGGTCGACTCCCTGAAACCCCGCGTCGTGGCGGCCCTCGAAGAGAAGACCGGCCGCAAGATCGGCCTTTCGGGCCTTTCCCTGTCGCTGTTCCCCGGAATCGGAGTGAAGGTGGCCGGGCTTACGGTCTCCGGGGACGCGCGCCACCCCGGAGAACGGCTCCTGTCGGTGCCGGAGGCCGAGATCCGGCTGGCGATCGCGCCGCTTTTTTCCGGGAAAGCGGAGTTCACGAAGATCATCCTGCACCGTCCGGAGATCCGGTTCCGGAAATACCGCGACGGAACCCACTCCGTAACGGATATCGTCAACCGGATTGCGGGGGAGGAGAAGTCCGCCGCCGGGCCGCCCGCCAGGAAAAAGGAGGAAGGGGTAACCCTGGTCCTGGGGGAGGTAAACGTCGAGGAGGCAAAGCTCTTCCTCCGGCTGGAGGAGAAAGACGGGGCGGAGACCCGGTGGGAGATCTCCCCGTTCACCGTCCGCCTGTCCGGCATCGGGGACAGGCGGAACGACTTCGAGGTCCGGACCCGGATCGAGGGCCTGGTCCGGGGCGAGGTTTCGTTTTCCGGACACCTATCCCGTGTGGAGGGAGCAGGAACCGCACGCGCCGCGACCGCCATCCTGGGGAAGGGAGTGCTCTTCGGGCAGAAGGTGGCGGTGGCGGGGGAGATCTACGCCGTTGCGGAACCACCTGCGGTCGATCTCGCGATATCCTTCCCGGGCATAGAGATGGACAAGATTGCGGAAATTCTCAAGGATCCGCCGGACCGCCTGGCCCGGGCGCGGCTTGCGGGTGTCATCCCCCTATCCGTAAAGGTCACCGGGGGCCTTTCGGCGCCGGCATTCGAAGCCAGGGCCGACCTGACCCGCGCCGGCGGGACGCTTAACGCGGACCCGGAACTTCGGAAGTACGTCGGTACGCCGTGCACGATAGCGGCGAAAGGGAGGTACGCCGCAGGTCGCCTGCATCTTTCGAGCGCGGAACTTTTCCTGTCCCCCTTGTCTGTCACCGCGAGCGCCGTCCTGCACACCGGAACGGGGGCGCGGGAATGGGCGGCTTCCGCGAAGATTTCCTCCCTCGCCGAGCTTGGAACGATCCGCGGAGCGGGACCGCTCTCGAAATGGTCCCCGGAAGGGATGCTGACGGCCACGGGGAAGGGGAGGCGGGAGAAGTCGGCGGCGAAGGAAACGTACGAAGGCGAAATCGACCTCGGGGAGGTCGGACTCCGGGTTCCGGATAGGGGCATCGATCTCCGGAAGCTGACCGGAAAGATCGCCCTCACTTCCGGGTCCGTCGAATTTTCCCGTCTCGCGGGGCTTCTCAACGGCCGGCGCTTCTCCCTGGACGGCAACGCCTCCCTCGGTCCCGCCGCCGCAGGAATGGCGGACCTGCGGATGGCTTACCTGGACGTGGACGCTCTCTATCCTCCCCAAGGGGAACGGGACAAGAAAGAGGAGAAGAACGCATTGCCCGGGCAAGCGGCGAAGGAGGAGAGAGGAAAGCGGGCAGTCTCCGCGCGGATACGCCTCGCGATCGATGCCGGTAAGGCGAGGGGAGTGGAGTTCACCGATCTCAGGGGCCTGGTCCGTTACGAGAAGGGGAATCTGCACCTCGATTCCGTGACCGCGCGGATGTACGGCGGGGAAGTCGCCATTTCCGGATTCGTGGGACTTGCCTCCCCGGCCCCCGATTTCCAGGTCAAGGTGGCGCTCAAGGACCTTGCGGCCGAGGAAATCCTGTCCCGCAAGACCTCCCTGAAGGACTTTCTCTCCGGTCCCGTTTCGCTTTCGGCGGACCTAAGCGGCGGGATGAAGGACTTCGCCGACTTCACGCGCACCGCGACCGGGTCAGGCTCCATCAAGATAACCGGTGGTAAAATCAAGGGGTTGGATTTGCTCTCCACGGTGGCCGGGCTTGCCGGCCTTCCGTCCCTCGTTCCCGGTGCAACGGCAACGCGCGGGGATGCGGCGAAAGGGGAGACCCCGTTTTCGGACCTTTCGGCTTCCTTCCGGATCGAGGGCGGGAAGATCAGGTCGGAATCCCTGCGGATCGTCTCCGAAAAACTGGGACTTGCCGGAAAGATCGCCGTGGGTTTCGACCGGACGCTCGACTTCCGGGGAATGGTCCGGCTGTCCCGGGAGATGTCGGAGCGTGTTCGCGGAAAGGCGGGAACGTTCCTTGTCGGGGAGAGCGGAGAGGTGGAGATCCCCCTTGTCATGTCGGGGCCGCTTTCGTCCCCGGCGGTGACCATCGACACCGCGGCGCTTGCGAAGGGCGCCGGGGAAAGGCTCCTCAGGGGGTTAACCGAGAAGATCCTGGAGCGGTCGGGTTCCTCGGCGGCGGACAACGCCGCGAAGGAAGCACCCGCGAAAACGCCGGAGCGGCAGGATACGATGAGGGAGGTGGAGGGGCTGTTCCGGAAATTTCTCCCGGGGACGCAGAGGTGAGCAAGATGGCAAAACGGCAGAAAGCCCTTCTCGTCATCGACATGCTCGAGGATTTCGTGCGGCCCGGGGCGCCGCTCGAGGTCCCGCGGACGAGGGGCATACTCCCGGCGTTGCGCCGCCGCGTATCGCGCGCTCGCCGGGGCGGGGAGCTCGTCGTGTACGTATGCGATTCCCACAGGAAAAACGACCCCGAGTTCGCCCGGATGGGATGGCCGCCTCACGCCGTGGCGGGGACGAAGGGAGCCGCCGTCGTCCGTGAGATCGCGCCGGAACCCGGAGATGTGGTCGTCGAGAAGAAGACCTATTCCGGGTTCCACCGCACCCATCTTACCTCCGTACTCCGTCGCCACGACGTCCGGTCGTTGTCCCTGTCCGGGTGCGTCACCAATATCTGCATCCTGTACACTGCCGCCGACGCCGCCATGCGCGGCTACGACGTCACCGTGGAGGAATCGGTCGTGGCGGGTCTGGACGACGATTCGCACCGGTTCGCGCTCGACCAGATGGAAAAGGTGTTGGGAGTGCGCGTAATCCGGCGCGCGGGGAAAACGACACGGGAGGCAGGAAGATGAACGCAGTCCCCAGTCAGGAGGAGATCCGCCGGGGAGACACGACGGACGTCTATTTCGTCCGCACCATGGAGGTCCTGAAGAAACTGGGGAAGGAGAATGTGCGGGTGAAGGCGGAAGGCTACGTCAAGCAGTTCCCGGACGCTTACGAACACGCGGTCCTGGCGGGGATGGACGAGACGCTCTCCCTGCTTTCGGGCAGGAACGTGGACGTGCAGGCGATGGGGGAGGGGTCCCTCTTTTTGCTCGAGGAACCGGTTTTTTCCGTCGAGGGGCCGTACGGAGAGTTCTGCGAGATGGAGACGGCCATGCTCGGCATCCTCTGCCAGGCCTCCGGGATCGCCACGAAGACCTCCCGGATCAAGGGGCTGGCCGGGGACCGGACGGTCTTAAGCTTCGGGGCGCGGCGCATGCATCCTGCGCTTTCCACCGTCATCGACAGGTATGCCTTCCTCGGAGGGGCGGACGGCGTCTCCGTGGTACGCAGCGCCGCCTTCCTCGGAGAGCCCCCCCAGGGAACGATGCCGCACGCCCTCGTCCTGGTGATCGGGGACACCGTCGAGGCGCTGCGGGGGTTCGACCAGGCGGTGGCGGCGGAAATTCCCCGTATCTGCCTGATCGACACCCTTGGGGACGAGAAGTTCGAGGCCCTCCGTGCGGCGGAGTCCCTGGGGAAGTCGCTGGCCGCCGTCCGCCTCGACACCCCCTCCTCGCGCAGGGGAGATTTCCGGAAGATCCTCCGGGAAGTCCGCTGGGAGCTCGACCTGCGGGGGTTCTCCCACGTGCGGATCCTCGTCTCGGGGGGACTCGGCGAGCGGGATATCCACTCCCTGCGGGACATCGTGGACGGGTTCGGTGTAGGAACGTGCATCAGCAACGCCCCCACCATCGACTTCTCCCTGGACATCGTGGAGGTGGAAGGCCGCCCGTTCGCCAAGCGGGGGAAACTCTCCGGCGGCAAACAGGTGGTCCGATGCGGATCGTGCGCCCATCGAGCGGTCGTCCCGGAAGCCGAAAGCCAACAGCCATGCCGCTGCGGGTACCCGACGGAGCACCTTCTTCTTCCGGCGATGAAGGGGGGAAAAGTGGTTGCCCCCGTCCTTTCTCCGCGCGAGTTGCGGGGGAGGGTGACGGACCAGGTGGCCGAATTTCACGCGCGGGGAGAAAGCCGATGAAGGAAGGCCCCCGCGGTGGGAGCGGGTCGGTGAAGACCCTGGAGTGGAAGGGGGATGCGCTGCTGCTGCTCAATCAGCGCATCCTTCCGCTGAGCGAGTCGATGACGAGGGCCACCCAGGCTTCGGAAGTGGCCAACGCCATCCGGACGATGGTGGTGCGGGGCGCGCCCGCGATCGGCGTGGCGGCCGCGTTCGGTCTGGTGCTGGCCGTGCAGAGCGCCACCCGGAAACGGCTTCCGTGGCGCGAGGAGTTCCGCAAGGCCGCCCGGGAACTTCGGGCC
>JBAUKK010000078.1:0-4670 GCA_049577645.1 Candidatus Deferrimicrobiaceae bacterium | reverse complement strand
CCCTAGACGCCGGCCACCCCCCGCATCGCCTTAGGGTCCCCGGCTGCGGGAGCCTACCATGACGCCCCGGCGCAAGGGCATATTGCCAAGCCCCCCCCGCGCGGTAGTAGGATAGGGCCATATGCCTTTCGGGAAAGGAGCGGGGAGATGAGCCTTCTGGTCGTCGGCTCGATGGCCTTCGACAGCATCCGGTCTCCCTTCGGGGAGGTCGAGAAGGTGGTGGGAGGGTCCGCCACGTACTTCTCCCTGGCGGCAAGCTATCTCGCCCCGGTGCGCCTGGTTTCGGTCGTCGGGGCGGACTTTCCCCCGGAGGTGATCCGGATGCTCGGCTCCCGGTCGATCGACACGAGGGGCCTCACGGTCGCCGAGGGAAAGACCTTCCACTGGAAGGGATTTTACGAATACGACCTCAACACGGCCCACACCGTGACGACCGAACTCAACGTCTTCCGCGATTTCGCCCCCGTCCTCCCCGAGGAATACCGGGACACCCCTTACGTCTTTCTCGGCAACATCGCCCCCTCCCTGCAGCTGGATATCCTGAGGCAGATGCGCCGGCCGAAACTGGTCGCGCTGGATACGATGAACTACTGGATCGAGAGCAGCCCCGGGCCGTTGCGCGAGGTCATCGAAAAGGTGGACATCCTGATGGTGAACGAAGGGGAGGTCCGGATGCTGACCGGGGAGTACAATCTGGTCAAGGCCGCCCGGAAGGTGATCGGGTGGGGCCCGAGCCGGGTGGTGATCAAGCGCGGGGAGTACGGCGTCCTTCACCTGTCGGACGGCACGATGTTCGCCGCTCCGGCGTATCCTCTGGAGACGATTTTCGACCCCACGGGCGCGGGCGACAGTTTCGCGGGCGGATTCATGGGATACCTGGCCGGCCGGGGGGCGGGGGACCTCGCCGACAGGGACTTCCGGCTGGCCACCATGTACGGGAGCGCGATCGCCTCGTTCACCGTGGAGGCGTTCAGCACCGAGAGACTGCAGAACCTGACGCCGGAGGACATCTCGGATCGTCTCGGCTCCTTCCTGGCGCTTACCGAGTTTCGGGTCTGATCCCCGCCGCGAGTTCCCCGTAACGGGCAAGACAGCTGCGCTCGATCGACACGAGACTGTCGAAGGTCTCGGGAAACGACTCCCCCGCACAGAAGACGCCGTGTCCGTAGACGATGACCCCCCGCTTTCCCCGGATCGCGGGCGGAACCGTACGGGCCAGTGCGTATCTCCCCGTTCCCGCCTCCCCGGGGACGATCGGAATGTCGCCGACGCTTCGAAGAACCGGGCACGTCCGGCTGCAGGCGTCGTCATGGCGGCAACCGGTTTCCGTACAGTACATCGAGAGGACGACGGAGAAACGGGGGTGGCCGTGCAGGATCGCCCGGGCCCCTGTTTCCCCGTAGATGGCCAGGTGGGTGCCCGTCTCGGACGAGGCGGACAGCCCCGCGGTGGAGGAGCCGTCGAGAGGGATCCGGTCGATCTGACCGGGGAGTTCGTCCAGGGAGGAGCCCGTTTGCGATATGCAGATCTCTTTCCCGTCGCACCAGGAGATGTTCCCGAAGAAGGAGTCGACCAGGCGGGCCTCCACGGTCTTCTTTCCGCAGGCGTCCATCGCGCCGGCGATCTCCCGCGCCGTTCCCGTCGGCATCGGCGGGAGCAGTCCCGCGGCGGGCAGCGGCGGCACCGTCGACAGGAGGAACAGGGCCCGGCGGGTTTGGGCCGGGGAAAACGGTACGTACCGCCCGTTCCGCGTGGCGAAGTTCAGAAAACCGAGAAAGTACTTCACGAACGTGGCAAAGCAGATGGAGCCGGCGGTGACGAACGCCTGCTCCATGCTCACCGTGCCGCGGGAGACGATACGGCCGTCCCGGAGGATGCACCCTTTCCGTGCGGCGAGCGCCTTGCGCAAGGCCTCGGGGTCGTGCGGGTCCACCACCGGGATGTCGTGGAGAAACAGGGCGGTTTCGCCGTCCTGCGGTTCGAGGGGGTTTTCCCTGCCGGCGCACAACTCGACCAGGATCTCCCGGTAGGGAGGGGCCGGGGTGAGGACCAGCAGGAACGTGATGTCCAGGCGATCGAACAGCTCCCGCGTCCGCGAACCGATCTTCGGACGGTTCGAGACGATCCCGTCGTCCCGGCCGTAAAGGGCGGCGTCACCGACCGAGGCGGCCAGGCCGTGGGAAAGAAGCTTCGCCCCGTATTTTTCCAGGTGGGACTTCACGGCGTCTTTCCCCCCCCGAGGCCGAACTCGGCGAGTTTTTCCGGTAGCGGCATGCCCGCCCCGTCGCACCCCCGGTTTGCGTAGTAGCGGGAAAGGGCCGCCTCGAACGCGCCGCGGTCGATCGGCGGGATATCGATCCCGTCGCCCGCTGTCCCCGGCTGGGAGAAAAACCGCACCGGGAGGCCGTCGTCCGCCCGCGTGAACCCTGCCCGGCGGTTGAAAAGCCTCTCCGAGAGGCATATCCGTTCCCCGTCCCGGTGAAGGTCTCCCGCTTCCTTGGGGAACCCCGTCACCGCGCGAAAGGCGCGGGCGTACCCTTCGAGCGAGCTCCCGAGGGCGGACAGGCGGCACACGGACAGGGAGTCCAGGACCGCGACGAGGTCCTCCGATACCTTTACGACCCTCCCCTTCCCCGCGAAGGAGTACCGGTCGGTGGCGACCGGTCTGCGAAGCACCTCGTGAACGAAGCTTGCCGACTGCATCCGGCAGGCTCCCCGCGTCGAGGTGGCGTACCCGAGGGCGACGCCGTATGCCCCCCTCGGGTCGAGCGCGGGCAACTCCATCTTCTTGACCGACATGGAGAGGCCGGGGGAGCCAAGGAATTCCGCCGCGCGCGCCGAGCCTTCCGCGAGGAGGTCTCCCTCTTCCCGCCGGTCGGCGATTTTCCGGAGGAGCGTCGACATCTCCCCGGAGGGAATGTCGCGCCCGGTGATCTCGGCATAGCAGGCGATGGTCGCCGCAGCGCTCACGGGGTCCATCCCCGCTTCCGCGCAAAAGGCGTTCGCGAGCATGACGGAATCGAGGTCGGCGTTCCCGTTGAGCGCTCCGAAGTGGGCCAGCGCATCCGCCTCGGGAAGCGGAACGCCGTCCCGGGAGACCTTCCGGCAAAGAAGGGGACAATCGTTCGGTGCGCCGTCTCCGCAGCCGGTGCCCGCGATGCCGTACTTCCTGTCCACGGCCGTCGCCGAAAGCGCATGGCATTCCTCGAAAAAGGTGCTGCGGAAATTGCGCGTGGGGAGCATCCGGCGCGAGGCGATCAGGTCCAGAAGCGTGGCGGTCCCATAGCGGGCGATGCCGTATGGTCCCGAGAGGGAGGGGGAAGCCATAACGGAGCGCCGGATCTCTTCCCTGGCCAGGGACAATTCTCTCCGGTCTGCGACCGGCACGTCCCCGGTGCCGAGCACCCGTATGCGGTAGAGTCTTTTTCCCGCCATGATGCTCCCCAGCCCGCCCCTGCCCGGGGAACGGTCCCCACCGAACAGGATCGAGGCGTACCGGCATCGGGAGAGGGCGGACGTCCCGACGGACGCCACTCCTCCCCGCCATCCCCGTCCCGGTTCGCCCTCCCCCGGACGCCACGGGTCGGGTGAGAGCGAAACGGAATCGTTTTCGATGGTAAGGCTAACGGGGCGCCTCGAGACGCCGGTGATCCTCAAGTACAGATATCCCGCGCGGCGCAGATGGATCGGGAACGCCCCCACGGCTTCCGCGTCGAAAAGGGTTCCCGAAAGGGGGGACCGGGAGATGACGGAGATCGCTCCCGAACCGGGGATTCCGGTGCCGGAGAGAGGACCCGAGGCGAAAATGAGCGGGATGGCGGAGGAACCGGAGGGGCCTGCCGCGAACGGGGCGAGGAAGTAGGCGCCCAACCCCCTCCCGCCGAGGAAGGCCTCGACAACGGAACCGGGGAGCGTCTCTTTTATCACGGCACCGTCCGTGAGATCCACGTGGAGACCGGCGAACTCGATGTCGCGCATACGCGGTATTTTACCAACCTTGTTCCCTCCCCGGGGGGGAAAGGACAGTTACGTTTTTGAAACAAAAAGAACAAAATTGAAATTTCCCATTCCGGGAGGGGGAAGAAAAATTATGATAACTCCTTGATATTTTTACGATAGTGGAAAGGCACGAAACTTGTACGTGAGACTGACATCATAATTCCGTGAGAACGGAATCTTCCCCCGGAGTTCCCCTCACTCTGGGCAAGAGCAACGGCCCCGCGTCCCTCCTCGTGGGGCCGTTTCCCTTTTCACACGATTATTTTTTACGGATTGTCGGCATCCGTTATTGACCCGTTCTCGGCGGGAGGAATAGAATTTTATTGCTCGTCCCGTCGTATTCTTTATATGTCGCCCCGGACACATTGGTCCACACCCGCGTGAAGGAGACGGTAATGAAAAAACTATCTGCAGCCGCCGGTCTTGCCTGGCAGATCGCCGCCGCGGAAGCGGCCATGGCAAGGCATCCCCTCATCGAGCGCGAACATCTGCTGATCGGTGTGTGCAGCCTTCATAAGACGATGAGCTTTATCCGGTTCGTCAAGGCGCAGTCCCTCCCGCTGGAGGAGATACGCGCCGATGCGGACCGCGTCGAGGAGATCCTGTCGACCATGAGGATTCCCAGCCACACCCTGCGAAGGGGGGTACGGTCCCGGCTTCGGCCCGGACAT
>JBAUKK010000077.1:0-10531 GCA_049577645.1 Candidatus Deferrimicrobiaceae bacterium | reverse complement strand
ACGGCGGAATCCGCCGCGGCCACCCGGACGGCATACGGATCCGGGTCGATCCTAAAAAGCGGTGTCCCCCGTTTCACCTGCTGGTTGTCCTCGACGAGCACTTCGACGACCGTTCCCTGGATGCGGGCGGAGACCGGGTGGATCCGACCCTCCACGTAGGCATCGTCTGTCGATATGTGCGTCTGGCGGTACCACCAGTAGAAGAGGCCGGACCCGACGGTCATGAGGGCGGCGACGACGAACAGCATCATCGCCTTCCTTCGACGGGAGTTTTCCGGCGGGACGGCGCCGATTCCGTTTTGCCCCTCACCCATCGGTTTTCTCCTTGCGTCGACTCATTCTCATGACAGGGTATTCTATTCCAAGCCGGTTCGGCCCGGGTAATCCCCCGTATTCCCGCAGCGGATCCTTTTGAGTCCCCCGATGCGCCGCTTCCTGTGCTGACGGACGCGGGTCGATGGCCTGCCTCACGCCGTCCTTGGCACGCCGGTATGCCAGGGGAGCGGGAGCATCGCCGCGAGCAGCGCTCCGAGGACCGGCAGGAGATTGATCAGATGCACTGCGGCGGGGACGCCGTACCGGTCGGCCACCACTCCCAGGAGAGTCACGCCGATTCCCCCCGTACCGATGGCGAACCCCGCGATGGTTCCGGAGGCGGTCGCCATGCGCAGAGGGAAGATCTCCTGCGCCATCACGATGGTAACGGAGAACGTCGAGACGATCGTCGCCCCTACCGCGGCGGCCAGCGCGAACACGGCCCACCCGGTTGCCGAGAGAAACAGGAAAATGAGGGGAACCTGGAGGACCAGCGAGAGAAAGAGCATCTTGCGGTGGCCGATCCGGTCGGCAATCGGGCCGCCGGCAAGCGTTCCCACCGCGCCCGCGCCGAGGAACAGGAACAGGAGGGTGGCCACGAACTCCGGATTGCGGGTCAGCTCCTCCCGGTAGAGGAACGGGAGGAATGCGGCGAGCCCGAGCTGCGTCCACGAGCGGAACACGACGATCAGGACGATCAGCGAGACGGCGTACATCGGCCGCCTGACGCCGTTGTCGACGGGAGAGGGGGGACGCGCGGAGGCCTCGGAGATGCGCTTCCGGATGTGCGGCAGAACCGGCACGAACAGGGCCGCCGCTACCGCCGCGGGGACGATCAGCGCGGACGCTCCCGGAAGGCCCCATCGGGAGACGAGGAAGATGGCGGCGGGTGCGCCGATGGCGAACCCGAGGTTTCCCCCGACCGAAAAGAAGGACATTCCCGTCGCCCGTTTTACCGAGGCGATGCAGGCGGTGGCCTTGAACCCTTCCGGGTGAAAGGCGGCCGTGCCCAGACCCATGAATATCACGAAGGCGAAAAGCCAGGCGAGGCTCGGGGCGCGCGGGATCAGGGCGATGCCGATGCCGGAGACGAGGCACCCCAGGGACAGGAGGATCGGGAACGGCCTGCGGTCGGTGTAGTAGCCGAAGAGCGGCTGGATCACGGAGGAGGTCAGGTGCGCCGCGAGCAGGATCGAGCCGGTGGCGGCGTAGGAAAGGGAGAAGCAGTCCTTCAGGTACGGCAGGAGCGCGGGAAGCGCCCCCTGCACGATATCGGTGCACATGTGCCCGAACGAGAGGAGGAAGAGGAGCAGGGGGCCATTGTTCATCGATAGCTCACGTCGGCGATCGTCTCTTTCCCCAGGAGGAGCATCACCAGCCGGTCCATCCCCAGGGCCGCGCCGGAGCAGGGAGGAAGACCGGCCCGCAAGGCGGCAAGAAAGTCGGGGTCGACCGGCAATTGCACCCCTGTTTGACGCGCATGGCGGGCGACCAGTTCCCGGAGTCGTTCCTCCTGCTCCCGGGGGTCGGTCAACTCCTCGTATCCGTTCACGATCTCGATCCCGGCGACGTACCCCTCGAATCTCTCGGCGATGTCTCCGCTCCCCTCGCGTCTCCGGGCCATTCCCGCAAGGGCGGCGGGAAACCCCGTCAGGAAGACGGCGCCCCTATCCGCAAGTGACGGTTCGATCACGTCCAGAACGGCCCGGAAGAAGAGGTCCTCCCACGTCTCGGCCGGGTCGGGACGGATTCCCTTCCCGGAGAGGGCGGTCCGGAGCGCCTTCGCGTCACCTACGGGGGCGTCGAGGAGTTGCGCGAACGCATCGGAAAGCTCCCACCGCATCCAGCGGCGGGGGAGCGATATCCGCTGTCCTGCCCGCCGGATCTCCTCCGTCCCGGTCGTTTGGCGGACCAGGTTCCACAGGAGGTCCTCGGCGTCCTCCATCACCGCACCGGCCGGCTCCCCCACCCGGTACCACTCGAGCATCGTGAACTCCGGATGGTGCAGGGGAGATCCTTCCCGATCGCGGAACACCTTGCCGAGGTAGAAGATGTTTCCCGCTCCCGCCGCGAGGAGTTTCTTCATCGACAGCTCCGGGGACGTGTGGAGGTACAGGCCGGACACCCTCCCCGCCGCGTCGGAGACGCTCACCGGGAAAACGTTGGGATCGATGTTCGGGTACGGCTGCGCGATCGGCGGGTCGACCTCGAGAAAGCCGCGCCCGCGGAAGAACGCACGCGTCGATTCGAGAACGCGGGAACGCCGGGTAAGCGTCTCCCAGGAAAGCTCGCCTTTTGCCAGTCTGCCCCACGTCATGGAAAGGTTGCTGCCGTCTCCCCGCCCGCGTTTCCCGGAACTGGTGATTCCCCTATCCTATGCCATTCCCCCCCCGGGGCGAAAGGGCGCCCGGTGGATATCGAGCGGGAATCCGTGCAAAATGGAAAAATCCGGAAAACGGGATGGACTCGGCAGGGCGAGAAAAAAGGAGGAAGAGGCGATGCCATTTCCCAGCTGGGGAGAGACAAAGGAAGGCCACGACATGCTGTACGAGGCGGAGGAGCAGCTGGCCCAGGCCGTGAAACATCTCAACCTGGACCAGAACCTGGCCAACCGGCTCCGGTACCCGAGACGCGCGCTCGTGGTCACCGTGCCGGTCAGGCTGGACAGTGGGAAAGTTGCCACGTACACGGGGTACCGGGTCCAACACAACATCACCCTCGGGCCGGGCAAGGGGGGGATCCGGTACAGCCCCACCGTATCCCTCGAGGAAACGACCGCCCTCGCCATGTGGATGACGTGGAAGTCGGGCCTCATGAACATCCCCTTCGGAGGCGCCAAGGGGGGAGTGTGCTGCAACCCTCTCGAGATGTCCCGCCGCGAGCTGCAGGGCCTCACCCGGCGGTTCACCTCGGAGATCATGATGCTGATCGGCCCGGAAAAGGATATACCGGCGCCGGACATGTTCACCAACGAGCAGACGATGGCGTGGATGATGGACACCTATTCGATGCAGATGGGCTACTCCGTTCCCGGCGTGGTGACCGGAAAGCCGCTTGTCGTGGGGGGCTCCGTGGGACGGCGCGAAGCGACCGGACGGGGGCTGGTCAATCTCATCGTCGCCGCCGCCGAGCGGCTGGGGCTACTCCCCGAGAAACTCACCGCGGTGGTGCAGGGGTTCGGGAACGTGGGGTCCGTCGCCGCCCTGGAGCTGGCGGAAAAGGGGGTGAAGGTTCTCGCCGTGAGCGATGTGTACGGGGCCGCTCACCACCCCGACGGGCTTCCGGTGGCCAATATGATCCGGCACATGGAGGGGGGGGGGAAAGTATCGGAATACCCGGGCGTGACGGCGGTATCGAACAGCGAGCTGCTGGAGATCCCGTGCGACATCCTGGCGCCGTGCGCTACCGCGGGCCAGATCACAGGGAAGAACGCGTCGCGGATCCGGTGCCGCATCCTTGCCGAGGGGGCGAACGGTCCGACCACGCTGGAGGCCGAGGAAACCCTGGGTAAAAAGGATGTGTTCATCATCCCCGACGTCCTGGGGAACGCCGGCGGGGTAACGGCCTCCTATTTCGAGTGGGTCCAGGACACGCAGAAGTTCTTCTGGGACATCGAGGAGGTGAACCGGCAGCTCAAGCGAATCATGCTCGGGGCGTTCCAGGAAGTGCTCGATCTGGCGGACCACAAGGGGGTGTCGCACCGAATGGCTGCGCTCATGATCGGCATCTCGCGCGTGGCGGCAGCGATGCAATACCGCGGGCTGCACCCTTAGCCCGCATTTCTCACCAGCCTCCTGCTGCGGCGGCGGATACGGGCATGCCTACTGCGTTGCTCTCCTTCGCGCTCCTCGACGTAGTGTCAACTACGTCTGCGGCGCCCAAAGTTCGCGCGCCTTGTATCCACGCACATCTCCACCCCCCTCGCGACGGAGCCCGGCAAGAAATGCGGGCTAGGGAAGAAGCGGGTCCCGGAAACAGAACGCTGCGAATCCCCGGAGGGACAAGAGACGGGAGGGAGGGATCGACGCCTGGAACGGCCTCGTGGCGGGGGGGAACTACGAATCCGGACTGGGGTATTTCTCACGGGCTTCGGGGGCGGAAGAGCTGATTTCGCTTTCCTGGGCTCTCGAGGAGGAAAACCGGACCTTCTACGAGCATATCGCCAGGGAGGCGGGGGAAGAACAGGCACATCTCGAGCGGATGGTCTCTTTTCCGGACCGTTTCCGGGGGAAAGGATGACCGCCAGGCCGGCAGCCGGAACCGGTCCCCAGCGGAAGAGAAGCCGTTACGCTTGCCGTGGGGAGCGCAGTTTCTCTTTTCTTTTTGGCGATTTGACGATTTCGCCCGTGTCGATGAGAACGACGCTTCCGTCTTCCCGGGCAAGCGTCCACCCGCTCGCCTGTTTGATCCTCGTCGATTCGACGGAGGGAATCAGGATGAGTTCCCCTTTGTTCACTTCCATCTTCATGCCGGACAGGGTCGGGCTTCTGCCCACCGCGGGATTTTGATCCGGGGAGCCGGTATCCTTGCTCTTCCAGCCGGTTCCGTCTCTTTTCATCTTGGAGGATGCGATTCTTGCCGCGACCATCGCCATTCCGATATCCAAGTCGCCCATGCCTCTCACCTCTCGAGGAACCGAGTCTCCATTTGGATGAACTGACGACGGTTTCCGTTTCCTTGCCTTTCCTTATCCGTTCCCCCCGTTGATCATTTGCGAGAAGAAGCGGACGAGCAGATACCCGAACCCTCCCAGGAACAGAAGCAGCAGATAGAGGACTGCGTTGTGGGTCGGACGGTGGGACATCGAAAAAGAACCCCCCCCCGGGAGGCGCGATTTGTCCGGGGAAGACGTTTCGGAGTCCGGCGTTTTGTCCGGCGCAGCAAGGGACGCCTCGGCGGGTGCCGAGGCGATACCTTCTTTTTGCCCGTGTATCGGCTCCTCGAGGAGACCCGACCGTATGCTACTCAATTCCTCCAGGGGTTCCGCCACCGCCGGGGATCTTTCCGCGAACTCCCGTGCCGCGGCGGAGGCGGGTGGATCCGGACGGATCGAACCGGAGATGTCGTATCCCCCGGTCGGTAATCGATTCGGACGTCCCCCCCGAAACAAGTCAAGGGGATACACGTTGTCGGGGACGGGCTCGACGGCATCGGGTACTTCCGCGAGTGCCGTGCGTGTCTGCGTATTTCCCTCTCCCCCCGCCAACCCGGGCCTGGAGCGTCCCGGGAACGGATCCTGCCGTTCGACCAGGGAATGGTCCTTTTCCTTCAGGAGATGGGGCCGGGGGCCTCCCGACCGGTCACCCGGGACCTTTGCCGCCGGGGATCGTAAGGGCGTCCCGGGGGTCAGGACGGCGATCGTTCCGCCGCACTTGCGGCAGCGCACCTCCGCTTCCCGGAATCCCCTCATCATCGATTCCTTCATCCGATAGCGGGCCCGGCAGCAGCTGCATTCGATTTCCATCGCCATAACCCCTGTGGCCGGTTCGGAGGGAAAGACGGCGCGCGCTACCCCCCCCCCGGCGGGCCGGAAAGAACGTCGTAACCCCTCGCGATGTCGGCCTGGACCGATATCGCGTTTCCGTCAAGGATGAGTGCGGAAGTATAGGCAAGAATATATCGCGTCGGCAGACCGTTGACAAGGGATGCGTTACTATGATGACACCCCGTCTTTCAGGAGGATGGCGATCTTACGTTTTTTCGATGGCCCGATCTCCCGTTTCCCGGCATGCATCTGCCTGGTGATATCCGTTGCCGCAGGGGCGGCTTTCGGGGCGGACCGGGCCGAACGGCGGAGCGAGTGCGCGAAGATCGCGGACGACGCAGAGCGACTCCGGTGTTTCGATGAACATTCCGACCGGAATGAGGCCGAGGGAGCGGGAACCGGATCCTACCTGTCCCGCCTCTGGGAGCTGGATACGGAATCGCGTTCACGGGGATTTCCCATCACCCCATACCGGTCCAACTACTTCCTGCCATTTACTTACAACACCACCCCGAACGAAGGGCCCATACGGGAGGCGGATCCGGGGAAGGAAGTACGGAAAAACGAGGTAAATTTCCAGATCAGTTTCAAGATCAAGCTCTGGGAAGACGTCCTGGACAGGGAGATGGACCTCTGGGTCGCCTACACCCAGCGTTCCTTCTGGCAGTTTTACAATTTCGCGGATTCCGCGCCGTTCCGCGAGACCGACTTCGAGCCTGAGCTTCTGCTCAATGTACGAACGGATTACCGTCTCCTGGGGTTTCGGGGCCGTTTCATCAATGCAGGGCTGAACCACCAGTCCAATGGCCGTGCCGAACCGCTGTCGAGAAGCTGGAACCGCGTAGTGGCGAACTTCGGTTTCGAGAGGGGAAATGTCATACTCCTCCTGAATGTGTGGTACCGCATCCCGGAGGACGAACCGGAAGACGACAACCCCGGGATGGAGGATTACCTGGGGTACGGCCAGCTGAACGTTTTTTATCCGTGGCATGGGCACATGTTCGGGCTTCTCGTTAGAAACAACCTGCATGCACACGGCAACAAAGGCGCCCTGCAGGTAACCTGGAGCTTCCCGCTCCTCCAATCGGTGAGCGGCTATGTGCACTATTTCAACGGATACGGGGAGAGCCTGCTGGATTACAACGCTTCCGCCAACCGAATCGGCGTCGGCTTCATCCTGAAGGAATGGTGAAGTCGCATGCAGGCTTAGAACCGGGTCCCTACCGTATGATTTCCAATCCCCCTTGCTTCGGAAATATCCCAGCGTTCATTCCGACATTACGTAAAGCAATGAGAATGCCATTGTACGGGACAAGGATAAAATCATTATCTGGCTGGAAATACGATGTTTTTTTATAAAACATCCAAATGGCAAGAAAGACAAAGAAAACAATTTCCTTTTTGTTATCTGTTTTTTTTCTACTTTTAGTGTTCGAATTCCATACCGTCTGCATCCTATACGCAATGCGAACAGACAAAATGGCGCGCCTGGGAAGACTCGAACTCCCGACCCGCTGCTTAGAAGGCAGCTGCTCTATCCACCTGAGCTACAGGCGCGCGAGGTGATAGGATTATAGCAGCAAACCCCGTCGATCATTCCGGCCAAATGGATACGAAGGGGGATTATTGGTCATCCATACAGGGTGATGAGCGAAAACAAGGTGATCAACTGCGCGGCCCTGCACGTGCCCCGGGAAACCTCCGTGCGGCCGCCCGAAAATGCCCCCGGGAAGGAGGCAAGGTGGACCTTTCCGGTGGAGGGGATGACCTGCGCCTCCTGCGTCGCCCGCGTGGAGAAGGCCCTCTCCCGCGTTGAGGGCGTTTCCCGCGCCTCCGTCAACCTGGCCACGAATACCGCAACCGTTATGTCGGATCCGGAAAAGACCAGGATGGCGAGCCTTGTCTCCACGATCCGCGACTCCGGGTACGAGGTTCCCGTGCAGAGAACGGAGTTTCCGGTGGAGGGGATGACGTGCGCATCGTGCGTCGCCCGGGTGGGAAAAGCACTCCTCTCGGTGCCCGGTGTCCTCTTCGCGAGCGTCAACCTGGCGACCCGGTCCGGGACGGTCGAGGTCCTCCCGGGAGTGGTCGACATGGGGGCGTTGCGCGTTGCGATCGAAGGAGTGGGGTATTCCATCCCGGAGATCAGGCCGGAGGAAGACCCGGTTGCGCGGCAGGAGCGGATGCAGCGCGAGGAGGAGCGGTCGCTGCTCAACCGGCTTCGTGTGGGAGTTTTGCTCGGCGTCCCGCTGTTTCTTCTCGCGCAATGGGAAATGGACGTCCTCGTCCAGCTGGCCCTGGTGACACCGATCCAGTTCTACGTGGGATCCCGGTTTTACCGCGGCGCCTGGGCCACGGCGAAACACGGGACGACCGACATGAATACGCTGGTCGCACTGGGGACGACGGTCGCCTATGCGTACAGCGTCGTCGCCACCTTCTTCCCCGGACTGTTTGCCGTGATAGGGGCCGCCCCCCACGTCTATTACGACACCTCCGCGGCCATCATCGTCCTGGTCCTCCTCGGTCGGTATTTCGAGACGCGGGCGAAAGGAAAGACGTCCGAAGCGGTGAAAAAACTGGTCGGCCTGCAGCCGAAGGCGGCGCGCGTGATACGCGACGGCGGGGAGGTGGACATTCCCCTCGAGGAAGTGGCGGCAGGGGACCGGGTCGTCGTGCGGCCGGGGGAGAAGGTTCCGGTGGACGGCACCGTGGAGGAGGGGGAAAGCTCGGTCGACGAGTCGATGATGACGGGGGAGCCGATCCCCAAGGACAAGGGGAGGGGTGACGCCGTGACGGGCGGCACGATGAACGTCAACGGGCGTCTTGTCCTCCATGCCACCCACGTGGGGAGGGACACGGCCCTGGCGCGGATCGTCCGGATGGTGCAGGAGGCGCAGGGGAGCAAGCCCCCGATCGGCCGCCTGGCGGACGTCATCGCTTCCTACTTTGTTCCCTCGGTAATGGTGGTGGCGGCGGTCACCTTCGCCGCCTGGTGGGCCTTCGGGCCCCAACCGCGGCTTACCTACGCCATGCTGAGCGCAATCTCGGTCCTCATCATCGCGTGCCCCTGCGCGCTTGGTCTCGCCACGCCCACGTCGATCATGGTGGGCACGGGGAAGGGGGCGGAGCTGGGCATCCTGATCCGGAGCGGGGCCGCGCTGGAAACGGTGCACAAGGTCGACACCGTCATTCTCGACAAGACAGGTACGATTACGCGTGGACATCCGGAATTATTCGGGGTGCGGACCGCAGCCGGCGGTCCCTACCGGGGGCCGGAAGGGGAGCGGGAATTGCTCACGCTTGCCGCTTCCGCCGAGAGCGGGTCGGAACATCCCTTGGCCGACGCGGTGGTTCGCGGCGCAAAAGAGAAAGGGCTTTCTCTTTCCCCGCCCGAGGAGTTCCACTCCCGGCCGGGGCACGGAGTGCGCGCGACGGTTGCGGGGCATCGTGTTCATGTGGGCAGCGCGAGATGGCTGGAGGAGGAGGGCATCGATGCGTCGATGCTCCTTTCCGACGCGAAGGAATTCTCGGAGTCGGGGAACACGGTCATTTTCGTCGGGGTGGACGGAAAGGGCTCGGGGGTCGTGGCGGTCGCCGACGAGATAAAGGAAGGGGCCCCGGAAGCGATCGGCGTCCTGCTCGGGATGGGGCTCGACGTGGTGATGCTGACCGGGGACAACCGGAAAACGGCAGAGGCGGTGGCCGCGCAGGCCGGGATCAAACGTGTTCGCGCGGAAGTCCTGCCGGACCAGAAAGCGCAGGAAGTGCGGCGGATTCAGTCCGAGGGGAAAATTGTCGCGATGGTGGGAGACGGGATCAACGACGCGCCGGCTCTGGCCCAGGCCGACGTCGGGATGGCGATCGGCACAGGCACGGACATCGCGATCGAATCGGGCGATATCGTTCTGATGAGCGGAGACCTGAAGGGTGTTGCGGCGGCCATCGCTTTAAGCCGCGCCACCCTCCGCAACATCCGCCAGAACCTGTTCTGGGCGTTCGCCTACAACGTGGTGCTCATACCGGTTGCGGCGGGGGTCCTCTTCCCCCGTTTCCGGGTGCTGCTTTCCCCCATCCTCGCCGCTGCGGCGATGGGGCTGTCGTCCGTCACCGTCGTCTCGAACGCCCTCCGCCTGCGCCGTTTCCGGCCTAGGCCGGAAACGGTTTCCCGTTGACCCGTAACGGCCGTGTTTGTATAATTCTTTTTTGCCTTTTTGCCACGTGGTGAGTGTAGCTCAATCGGCAGAGCACCAGGATGTGGCCCTGGGGGTCGCGGGTTCAATCCCCGTCACTCACCCCATTTATTGCCATATCAGGAAAGGGCGCCTGTAGCTCAGGGGATAGAGCACCGGCCTCCGGAGCCGGGTGCGGAGGTTCGATTCCTCCCAGGCGCGCCACCAAGAACCGGGACGTTCCTAAGAAGTCGGGCGTTCCCGTTTCCGTTCTTTCAACGCGTGGGCCACTAGCTCAACCCGGCAGAGCAGCTGACTCTTAATCAGGAGGTTGAAGGTTCGAATCCTTCGTGGCCCACCAATCGTTTCAGGGGGTTAGGCGATTCCGCCTGGCCCCTTTTGTGTGCCTGGTTGCGTATAGGTTGCGGATTTTCGACCATCTCGGCCAGCCGATTGACCGCCTCCCGGTAACGGCCCTTTTCGGGGGGACGAAGCCCCGAGGGATCCCCACTTTCCTACTGTGTCAACGGATCCTCACGATGATCTCATTGCGCCGGAA
>JBAUKK010000076.1:0-4349 GCA_049577645.1 Candidatus Deferrimicrobiaceae bacterium | reverse complement strand
GTGAACCCCCCCCTCTTCCTCCGGAGACGGTGATGGATCGTCAACGCGGGCACTTCCCCCGCGGCGAGACGGCGATTCGCCTCCCGCATCATCTCCTGTTCCTCCGGCGGGAGAAAGGTTTCTCCGCCGCAGCCGATCATCTCCTCCGGGCGGAATCCGAGCATCCGGTTTGCCGCCGGGCTCGCGTAGAGATACCTCCCGGAGGTGTCATGCAGGGAGATGAAGTCGAGGGAGTTGTCGGCGAGGAAACGGTAGCGCGCCTCGGAAACCTTAAGCCTCTCCTCCATCCTCCGGCGCTCGAACGCCGCGGAGAGGATGGACACCACGGCCCCCGCGATGCGCAATCCCTCCCCCCCCCACTTCCGGGGGGAGCCGTACCCGTGCAGGGCGAGCAGGCCGACCAGGGTGGTGCCGAACTTCAGCGGGGCAAGGAGCAGGGAACGCACGGAGTGCGGTTCATGGAGGGCCCGGACCGGGTCGTCCGGCGCCAGCGTAAACAGATCGTCCACCGCCAGGATTCCATGGGCGCGCAGATGCTCGAGGGCGGCGTTCCATCGGGGTTCCGGCACGTACACCTTCCGGAGGTCGGGCCATTCCCCGGACCCGGCGAAATGGCGGACCTCCGCGTCCCCGTCCCTTTCCCGGTAGGACACGAGATAACAGGCGTCGACATTGCACAGGCCCACGATTTCCCGGCAGATCTCCCCGAGAAGCTCGTCAAGACCAAGCCCCATCGCGCAGACTCGCGCTATTTTTGGCACCACCGCCGCGGGAATCTCGAAAGACGACAATCCGGCGTCGTCCCGAATCCTCCCTCGAAACGGGATCGGCTCCCTCAAGGACATCCCTCCGCTATGAAAATTCCCCCTTGATTTTCCTATTATGAATGAAAGATGGGGGATTGTTGTCAATAAACCGCCTCGTATTTCTCCGCACGGGAAATTTTCACGGTCCGGCTGGGAAAACGGGGAAGGGACTGCGCCCCGGACGGCAATTTCTTTTTGGTTGCCGAGGGATAACTCCCTGCTTCAATATAGGATTGGGATGAGACTCTCTCCCCATCGTGATCCCCTTGGGACATTACTGTCCGGCGTACCGATGTTTGTGTTCACCTTCCGCCGCGAGGGGTTCGGGCTTCTCTCCATAACGGACGGGGTGAAGTCCCTCACCGGGTTCGATCGCAGGGACCTTCTCGCCAATCCGGGCTTTTTCGCCTCCCGCCTGTCCCCCGAAGGGATAAAAGCACTGGAACTCCTCTGCGCGGACCTCGGGGAAGACGATAGGCCGGCCTGGGAATTCCTGTTCCGGTGCGCCGATGGAGGATCGCGTTGGTTCCGGGCCCACCTCACGAAATGGCGAGGCCTCCCCGGAGACCCGGATGCCGTCACGGGAATCGCCCTCGCCACCGAGGAGGAACGGACCGCCCGGAGGAAAGCGCACGAGGGGATTTCCATCCTGCAGACGGCCAGCGCCGTGGTCTTCTTCGCCGACCTCGAGGGAATCATCCGGCTGTGGAACGATGCCTCCGAACTCTTCTTCGGCTGGACCCGGAACGAGATGGTCGGGTCCGCCATTCACCGGCTCTTCCCCGCCCCCCCGGAAGTCGTCGACGGAATGATACGCACGGTGCGAACCGGAAAGACGGTTTCGCAGGAAAGTCGGCTGAGCACGAAGTCGTGGGGGGAGGTCGACTGCCGGGTGACGGTCTCCCGGGTTTCCGGAGAAGGAGGCGTCCCGACCGGAATGGTCGTCACCATCCTGGAGACGGCGGAACAGAAGGGCCTGGAAAACCAGCTCCAGCGACTGATCACCCGGCTTCGGACGATCGAACAGGTGAACCGGGTCATCGCCTCGGACTGGGATATCGGGAAGATCCATGCGCGGATCGCGAAGAAACTGGACACGCTGATCGACTTCGACCGGACGTCCGTGACCGTCTTCGAGGAGGGGGAGGACGCCATCCTCCTCCATACCTATACGAAGGGACGCACCGACCTCGGGACCGGAACCCGCATCCCTCTCGCCCGGTCGGCTCCCGGGTGGGTTCTCTCCCACCGCATGACGCGCGTGGACGAAGATATGGCTGCCTCGCCGGACCGATTCGTGGAAAACGAGATCTTGCAGAGGGAAGGGATGAGGTCACGGCTCATGATCCCGCTGTTCGCCGGTGAGAGAATCGTGGGGACGCTCAACTTCAACAACCGCCGGAAGGGAGCGTACTCCCTGATGACAGTGGAGAGGCTGGGGAGCATCCCGGACCAGATGGCGATGGCGACCGAAAAGTACCGGATAATGACGCGCCTTCGCACTTCCGAGGAGAGATACCGCCTCCTGTTCGAGCAGGGCCCTCCCGCCGCCACGGTGGGCAAGGATGGACGCTTCCTTGACGTGAACGAGGGCTGCCTGCAGCTCTACGGGTACGGGAGAGAGGAGTTCCTTACCCTTGCCGTGCCCCTTACCTTCGACGCCCCGGGTGAGGGCTCCCGATTCGAAACCGTTCTGCGCACCGGCATACCGATGGAGGCGGAAGTGCGGCAGAACCGGAAGGACGGGACGCGTTTCTGGGGAAGGCTTCACGTGTTTCCGGTCTCGGGGGACCTCGTCCTGGGGCAGATAACCGACATCACCCAGCGGAAGGACGCCGAAGAGGCCCTTCAGAGGGAGAAGGACTTCTCCTCCCGGATCCTGGCGGTCGCGAACGTCCTGATCGTCGTACTGGACCGGGAGGGCAGGATCCTGCTCTTCAACAGAAAGTGCGAGGAGGTGACCGGGTGGCAGGAACACGAGGTCCGGGGGAAACATATCTGGGACCTCCTTCTGCCCGAACGGGTGGCGGCGGAGGTCCAGGAGGCCTTTTCGCGACTGGACGAAAAGGACATCTTTCCGTTCCACGGAAATCCCTTGTTAACGCGGAGCGGTGACGAGCGGAACATCCGGTGGAACAACTCGGTCGCGAGGAACGAGCGGGGCGAGGTGGTCTGGGTGATCGGAACCGGCATCGACATCACCGAGCAGAGACAGCTCGAAGACCAGCTGCGGCACATCCAGAAAATGGACGCGGTGGGAACCCTGGCGGGCGGTATCGCCCACGACTTCAACAACATCATCCAGGCGATCATGGGGTACACCTCGGTGCTCAAGGCCCGGATCGGGCATGCCGGGGCCGGGATGGAGGAAATCGAATCCATCGAACGGGCCGGTCTTCGCGCATCCGAGCTCACCACCCAGCTGCTCGGATTCGCGCGGGGCGGCAAGTACAAGGTTCGGCCGGTCAACATAAACCAGGTCGTGGAGAAAGTCGTTTCCATGATCCGGCACACATTCGACCGGTCGATCGAGATCCGGACGGATATGAACGACGGGCTTTCGGCCGTCGAGGGGGACGCCGGCCAGCTGGAGCAGACGGTTCTCAACCTGTGCATCAACGCTCGCGACGCCATGCCGATCGGCGGAACCATTACGCTCGAAACGCGCCACGAGGAATTTTCGGGTGGGGAAGAGGGAGCCCCCAAGGGCCTGGCGAGCGGAAAGTACATTTCCCTTTCCCTCTCCGACACCGGCGTGGGGATCCCCTCCGAAATCATCACGCGCATCTTCGAACCGTTCTTTTCCACGAAGGACCCCGGGAAAGGGAGCGGAATGGGACTGGCGATGGCGTACGGCATCGTGAAGAACCACGGGGGGTATCTGGATGTCCGCAGCACTCCCGGGGAAGGATCGACCTTTCGGGTGCTGCTGCCCGCCTCCCCGAAAGAGGCACTGATGTCCCCTGCCGCCGTTCCGGAAGAACTCCCGCCCGGCGGAACAGAGACAGTTCTCTTCGTCGACGACGAGGAGTCGCTTCGCCTGCTGGCGGTAGAGATGCTCGGCAGGCTCGGCTACCGGGTCCTCACGGCCTGGAACGGTCTCGAGGCCTTGAAGACTTACGAGGAGAGGCGGGGGGATATCGCTATCGTCATCCTCGACATGATCATGCCCGGGATGGGCGGGGAGGAAACGTTCCACCGGCTGAAGGAGATCGATCCGTCGGTCCGAATCCTGATCTCCTCGGGATACACCGTGGAAGGCAGACCCCAGAGCCTTCTCTCGGCCGGGGCCGCAGGATTCCTCCAGAAGCCCTACCGGGTCGGAGCCCTCGCGGCAGCCTTGCGAAGAATCATCGAGGGCGGCGAACCGTAACGAACCCCGAACCGGGGAACGCCCTCTTCTTCACTCCGTCCAGTGGGCCTTCTCGTAGCGCCGGATTTTCTCCACCCGCCGCCGATGGCGCCCTCCCTCGAAGGGGGTCGCAAGCCACGCCCTCACGATGTTTCGCGCCCTGCGGACCGGGACCTCGTTAGCCCCCAGCA
>JBAUKK010000075.1:0-7491 GCA_049577645.1 Candidatus Deferrimicrobiaceae bacterium | reverse complement strand
CGCCGAAAGGGAGTCATGGCCGGATCCAAACGCCGGGGAGGAAACCCTCTGGTACAGGAGGTGGTGCCCAACCGGGTAGACCTTGCGGGGGGAACGCTCGACATCTTTCCGCTCTATCTGCTCGTTCCGGGAGCGATGACCGTCAACGCGGCGATCTGCGTCGCTAGCGTCGTCTCGATCCGTCCCGTTCGGGGGCCCTCCCGCCTGGTTTCCGATAACTTCTCCCGCCGGGCGGAAGCCCTTGACACGCACGGTTTCTCGACGAGAGGGGCGTTGGGACTGGTCGCCTCGGCCCTGCGGCGCTTCCCGCCACAGACCGGGATCGAGCTCAGGTTCCGGAACGAGGCCCCCGTCGGTTCCGGGATCGGGGCCTCATCCGCTCTTCTGGTCGCCACCATGCTGGCGATGGGCTGCCACCTTGGAGGGCGGAAGGGCTGGAGGGATATCGCGCGGGAGGCGATGGAGATCGAGGCCGCCCATCTCCGAAACCTCACCGGATCCCAGGACTACATCGCCGCCCTGCGCGGCGGAATCCAGGGTATCCGTTATCTGCCGGGACGGACGGAGGCGGAGAGGATCGCGCCGAAGAGCCCGGCAGGGCGGAAGCTCGCGGCGCACGGATTCCTGGCAAGTACGGGGAAATCCCACTTTTCCGCGGGGCTGAACTGGCGGATGATCCGTGGGGCGATCGACGGAAATCCCGAGGCCCTCCGGAGATTTAGCAAAATCGGGCAGGCCGCGCGAGAGGCGTGGGAGGCCGTATCCGCGGGGGAGATCGACAGGACCGGGCGGGCCGTCGCGCGGGAGTGGGCGATCCGCAGGACGATCGCGCAGGGCATCTCCCTGCGGGCGGTGGACGGACTGTTTTCCTCTCCCGAATTCCGCAGGCGGGTGTCCGGGGCGAAGCTATGCGGCGCCGGCGGGGGAGGGATGGTGTTCGGTCTGCTCCGCGAGCCGGGGGACCGGGAAGCGATGGAGGAGGTCCTCAAGCGCCGCGGCTTCTCCCCCTTTCCGTTCCGGATCTCCGCCGGGCCGCGCATTGCGCGCGCGCGGGGAACCTTTGCCCGCTGACCGCGCCGCCGTCTGGGACGTCGTTATCGTCGGGGCAGGGCCCGCCGGGCTTTTTGCCGCGCGGGCGCTGGCCGGGAAGCTGCGCGTGCTCGTACTGGAGGAAAAGGGCCGCACGGGCGGGGCCGGAGCGATGACCGACGGCAAACTGAACCTCTCCCCGCACATCGGTATCGACCTCTCCGAGCTGGGCATATCGGAAGCCGATGCCGAGGAACGAATCGCCGGGATCGACGAGGTGTTTCTTGCGCACGGGGCCGACCGCACACTCTATGGAGTGGACGCCTTGCGGATCAGCGGGTGGCTGGACCGGGTCTCCTGGGTGCGGCGCAGGACCGCCAAGGGGCTTTGGGACATCACTCTCCTTCCCGCGAAGCAGAGGCACATGGGGACCGACCTTGCGCATCGCGTCGTCGCCCGGATGACCGACTCCTTCGCCGGGAAAGGGGTCGTTTTCTCGCTCCGGACGCGGGTAACGGACATCCGGCTGGGTGACGACGGACAGTTCCTCGTGCAAAGTGCGAAGGGGGAATTCCTCTCCCGGTACGTACTGGCGGCCCCGGGCAGGGAGGGCGCCTACTGGTTTCGGGAGGTCGCCTGCGGGATCGGCGCGAGAACCCGGTACGGGGCCATCGACATCGGGTGCCGGGTCGAGGTGGCGAAAGCCGTGTATGAAGAGATTACGCAGGTCCTGTATGACCCCAAGTTCCTGTTTGTCACCCCGACCCACGGCGACCGCACACGGACCTTCTGCACCAACCCGGGCGGAAGGGTCCGTGTCGAAATGAGGAACGGGTACCGGCTGGTGAACGGGGACGCGCTGAAGAAGAAAAAGATGCCCAACAGCAATTTCGCGATTCTCAACACCGTCTCGATGACCGAACCGATCCAGGATACGACGGAGATGGGGCGGAAGGTGATGGAGTTCGCAAACTTCTGGGGCGGCGGAGACAGCCTCGTCGTCCAGCGGTGGGGGGACCTGACGGAAGGGAGACGCTCCAAGTCCGAGACGTTCCACTCGGCCGCTCTCGGCTACGACAAGATGACCCCGACCCTTCCCCTGGGGCCGGGCGTGACGCCGGGGGACATCTCCTATGCCTACCCCGGGCGCATCGTCGACAACCTGAGGGAAAGCCTGCTTCTTCTCGCGCGCGTCATCCCGGGGGTGGCGCACCCTTCCACGACGGTATACGTGCCGGAGATCAAGTTCTACGACACGAAGTATGACACGGACGGCTATCTTGAGACGAATGTCCCGAACCTCTTCGTGGCCGGGGACGGCGTGGGAAAATCACGGGGGATCGTCGGCGCCGCGCTCAACGGCATCCTCGCCGGGGAGGGGATTCTGCGGAAGGAAGGGAAAGGGTAGGGCGGGGGGATCATCCCCCCACCACCAGGACGCCCGTTCCCTGGAGTCTGTCCGCCTTGAGCATCTGGAGAGCATGGTTTGCCTCATCGAGGGGGAAGAGGGTGACCTTCGGGCGGAGGGGGATCTCCGCTGCTTCCCGGAGCAGGTCCTCCCCGTCCTGACGCGTATTGGCCGTGACGCTTCGGACGTTCTTCTCGTGGAACAGGCACTCTTCGTAATTCATCGAAGGGACGTCGCTCATGTGGATGCCCGCGAGCGACAGGGTTCCCCCCTTTTTCAGGTATTTCAGCGCCCGCGGAACCAGTTCCCCCGCCGGGGCGAACAGAATGGCCGAGTCGGGTGGCGCCGGCATCTCCTCCGGGTTCTCTCCCGCCCAGGACGCCCCCATCCGTTTCGCGAGTTCCCGGTGCTCTTTCCCGCGTGTGCAGACGAAGACGGAACACCCCCGGTGCAGCGCGAGCTGGATCACGATGTGCGCCGACGACCCGAAGCCGTAAATCGCCAGCGTTCCCCCGGGGGGGAGGTCGGCCCTCCGCAGGGCGCGGAACCCGATGATCCCCGCGCATAATAGCGGGGCGGCCTCGGCATCCCGAAAGGCCGAAGGCAGGGGATAGGCGAACGCCTCAGGCACGACCGCGTACTCGGCGAAACCGCCGTCGCGGTGGTACCCCGTGAACCACGGCCGGTCGCACAGGTTTTCCCTGCCCGCGGCGCAGTAGTGGCATTCCCCGCAGGTTCGCGCAAGCCACGCGATTCCGACACGGCTTCCGCGGGGGAACCGGGCCGCCCCGTCCCCGCAAGCGTCCACCTTCCCTACGATCTGATGGCCCGGAATCACGGGGGACCGGAGGGGGGGGAGATCTCCCTCGATGACGTGCAGGTCCGTCCGGCAGATCCCGCACGCGGAAATCTTCACCCGGACCTCCCCGGCAGCGGGCGACGGGTCCGGGAGGTCTGTCAGGACAAGGGGGGAGGTTTCGATCGGCCCCCTCTCCGGAAGCAGCATCGCTTTCATTCCCGGAAGTTCGCGGGATCGAGGATCCGGTACCCCGCCTCCTGGATGGCTTTCCGGATCGGTCCCACGTTGAGGGTCGCGATCCGGAAAAAGACGGCCAGGGTGCCCGGTTCGGTGTGGCCGGTCGTCAGGATGCTCGTGATATTCGCGTGGAAGGATTTGATGATGGTCATGACCCCGACAAGGGAGCCCGGGACGTCGGAGACCACGACTTCCAGGCGGCTGCTGATATCGCCTATCCCCAGCGCCTCGATGAACGCCTTGAGGACGTCCGTTCTCGTGATGATCCCGGCCACTCTGCCCTCGTCGTCCAGCACGGGAAGGGCGTTGACCCGGAAGTCGTGCAGGAGGACGATCGCATCCTCGAGGGAATCGTTGACCGTGGCGGCGACCACCTTGCGGGTCATGACCTTCTCCACGGGGGTGATCGCCAGCATCTTCTCCATCTCCTTCTCCGAAGAGCCGGGAAGGAGCCCCACCGGAAGCATAGCCTCCCGGAGGTCACGGTCCGACACGATGCCGACGAGTTTGTTGTCCTCGCCGGTAACCGGAAGCTGGCGAACATTATGCCCGCGCATCATGCGGCGAGCATCCTGGAGGGAAGCGGACGGGGAAATCGTGACGACGTTGTGTTGCATCCTTCGGGTGACGAACATGGAACGCTCCTCCGTATCGCCGGGGTCAGTTTTTCTGGAGTTCCCGGATGTGGATTTCCGTGCAGCGCGAGAGGGACTCCCTTTCGTAACCGCCCTCGAGAACCGAGACGACCTTCCCTCCGCAGTGCTGGTTCGCCAGTGCGACGGCGAACTCCGAAAGGAAGCGAAATCCCTCATCCGTGAGCTGTATATCGGCCAGCGGATCGTCGCGGTGTGCGTCGAAACCGGCGGACAGGACAAGGAACTCGGGGCGGAACCTTTCCGCCGCGGGAGCGAGCAGTTGCTCGAAGACCAGCCGGTACTCATCGTCCCCCGCGCCGGGTGCCATCGGGGCGTTGAGGGTCGTCCCTTCTCCTGCACCGTTTCCTGTCTCCCACCGCCGCCCGGTCCCGGGGTACAGGAAAGCGGGGTTCTCGTGGATGCTGAAGAAGAGCACCGACGGGTCCTCCCAGAAGATGCTCTGCGTGCCGTTCCCGTGGTGGACGTCCCAGTCGATGATCATCACCCGGGAGACCCCGTGCAACGCCTGGAGGGATCGGACGGCGATCGCCGCGTTGTTCAGGAGACAGAACCCCATTCCCTGTGCCCGTGCGGCGTGGTGCCCCGGCGGTCGCACGGCGCAGAATGCCCTGTGCGCCTTTCCCGTAGCGACGGCGTCCGCCCCCGCGATGGCCCCCGCTGCCGAAAGGAGGGCGATCAGGTAGGAATTCTTGTTCAGGTACGTGTCCTCGGCGTCGAGAGTGAGATCCCCCCGGCGGCAGGCATGCTCCAGCTTTCGCAGATAGTCGGGATCGTGTACGCGGAGGATATCGCCGTTGTCCGGATAGTCCGGGGTAACCGGCATCAACGTCTTGAAAAGTCCGACGTCCTCAAGATGCTTGTTGATCGCGTTCAGGCGGTCCGGGGATTCCGGATGCTCGAAAGGGGAAGAATGGAGCAGATAGTCCGGATGGTAGACATACGCGACGTTTTTCATCAAGACCCCGACGCATAATTTTATCACATCATATATATTGGTACTATGTGGACCCCCATGGGCTGGGCGTTGGCGGCGGTACTGCTGGCTGCAGCGGGAGCTGCGGTGACCGCGCTTCGTTCCTCCCTTCTCATTGTCGGCGAGGAGGGACTGGCGGAAGACGCATCGGCGGGAGAAAAACTTGCCCCCGATCTGCTCTCCGCCGTCCGCGACCCTCGGGTCCGTCACCCGTTCTCCCTCTGGGTTGCGGCGTCCGCCTGCAAGGCTCTTGCGGGACTTTGCGCGGGGGCTGCGGCCCTTTCCCTTTTCAGCCGCTTGGGGGGCGGGGCGGGGGCCGCGTCGGCTGCCGGATGGGTCCTTTTCTTCCTGCTTGTGCTCTTCTGGCTGGAGAACCTCTCCACACGGGGCGCGATGTCCCATCCGCGACGGATCCTGCGGCGGGGAGGAAAGACGTCCCTGCACTTGCTGCGCGGGGCAGCCGCTCCCGCGAGGCTTCTGGATCGTCTTGGCAGACGGCTGTTCGGGGAGGGGTATGTCCCCGAGGCCCTCATGGACATCCGTTTCGGATCGGAGGAGGGAATTCTCGACATGATCGAGGAGGGGGCGGAACACGGCACGATCGATTTGACGGAGGAGAGGATGATCGAGGGAGTCCTGCGATTCGGAGAGACGGTGGTGAACGAGGTGATGACCCCCTGGTCCGAGGTCGTGTGCCTGCGGAAGGGAATGGCGTACGCGGATGCGGCGGCCACCGTCGGGAACGGCGGCTTCTCGAGGTATCCCGTGCTGAGCCGAGACGGGGAGGACATCGCGGGGATCCTTTCCTCCCGGGGCCTCTTCCGGCCGGGGGGGGGCGAGAAATGGGAGCAGATCATCGAAAAACCCGTCTACGTGCCCGAGTCGATGCGGGTGTCGGATCTGCTCCGCCAGTTCCAGAGGACGAGAGTCCACCTGGCCGTCGCCATCGACGAGCACGGCAAGCTGTGCGGAATCATCACGATCCACGATCTGCTCGAGGAGATCGTGGGAAGGCTGGCGGAGGGATCGGATTTTTCCGAGGTGCCTGAGTGGGAGAAGGACGGGGCGCTGTCGGTTCCCGCTTCGACGCCGGTCCGGGTCCTCCGCGACGAGTACGGCATCGACATCCCCCTGGGGGATACCTACGAGACTGCGGGGGGGTTCGCGCTGGACTGCCTCCAGGGGGTCCCGGAGGGGGTAGTGACATTTCTCGCCTACGGGTACCGGGTGACGGTTGCCGAAACCGAGCAGTTCCGGATCAAGCGTCTTCGAATCGAGAAAAAGGGACTTAAAGGAATTCCGTGATCTCCTCCGGGGGTCTCCGGGGGGGTTTCGGGGGCGCCGAATCCGGGTTCCCCAAGGCGATCACCGCGAGGAGTTCCTCGGGGGGCCGGAGGGAGAAGGCGGATTCGAGTTCGGGTTTGGCCACGAGGGGGCCGGTCATCCAGCACGCGCCATACCCAAGGGAATGGGCTGCAAGGAGAAACTGGGTGATGGCCGAGGCGACGCTCTGCAGGCCCGCGTTCACATGGTAGCGCCGCACCCTGTGCCTCTCCGGGTCTTTCTCCCGCAGTTGCCGGTCCGTCGCCGATTCGTACGGTTTCCCGATGACACAGACCGCGGCGGGCGCAGCGGCGAACAGGTTGTGGTAGTTGATCTTGTCCGGGGCGATCTCCTTCCCTGTGACACGGGAAAGGACCTCGTCCACGATCCCCTTCATCCGGGAGAGGAGAGCGGCGTCCTCCACGACGAGGAACCGGACGTTCTGGGCGTTTCCCGCGGTCGGTGCCCAGGTGGCCGCCTCGATCATCCTGAGAATCTTCGCCCGCGGGACCGGATCCTTGCGAAATTTTCGGATGCTTTGCCGCCCCTTCATGGCAGTGAAAACGTCCATCCTTATGCTCCTCCTCGCGGAATGTTTGCGGCCCGGTCGGGCGATCCCCGGCGGCCGGTACGTCGCCCTCTCAGGGGATAACAAGCAACAGTTCGGTCGTCACTCGGCCTCCGCTCCCCGCGTCCGCGTATACCCGCTCCCGGGGCAGGGAGTGGGCCTTGGTCAGGAGAGTCCGGATCTCTTCGGCCTTCGACTTCCCTTCCGCCGTGACGATGATCGCCGAAGCGGTAAATTCCGTTGCCGTGTCTCCCACTTCCCGGATCACTTCCTTCCCCGCGCTGCTGACGGTTGATTTACCCTTCCGGAACAGAACCGTGTCGGGCACCCGGACGACCATGACGGGGCCTGCCGGCGCCGCCTCGATCTGGGAGGAAATGCCGGAAAACGTCTTTGCGAGCTCTGTGAACCGGAGGTCCCGGCGCCTCGTCTCCTGGAGGCGCTCCTCCTTGATGCGTTCGACCCGGCCAAGCAGGATGTCCCGCTCCCGTCTGAGGG
>JBAUKK010000074.1:0-5113 GCA_049577645.1 Candidatus Deferrimicrobiaceae bacterium | reverse complement strand
CCTTTGCGCCGGCCACGAAAAACAGGCGGTCCCGGGCCCGGGTCGCGGCGACGTAGAGAAGCCTTCTCTCCTCCGCGTCCTGTTTCTCCGCCTCCCACTCCTCGAACGTGACCGGCCCCCCGCTGCGCGGAATCCGCCGGAACGAGGAGTACGTCCGGAACCCGGGGAAGATCACCGCCGACAGCTCCCGTACCCTGTCCACCCGCAGCCCCTCCGGAGTCTTCCTCCCGCCCCGGGACAGGTTGGCAAGGATCACCACGGGAAACTCCAGCCCCTTGGAGAGATGGATGGTGGAGATGCGCACCGCGTCTTCCCCCTCCTCGAAGATGGGGAACTCGTTTTCCGTCTTCTCCTCCTCGGTCTTGCGTCGGATCTCCTCGGTAAACGCCTTGACCGATCCCGCACCGGCCCACGCGAAGGCGAAGGCGATCCCGGCGGCCTTTTCCAGGTTCTGCAGGATCCTCTGCCCTTCGGGAAGCCGGGCAGCCACGAACTCCACGCCCGATTCCCGGTACAGCTCCGCGAGCAGCGAAGGCAGGGAGGCCCTCCCCCGGCGTGCGGACAGGCGGGCGAGCAGGGAAAGCGCTTCCCGGGCCCTCGGGGAGGCGGACCGTCCCCCTTCCCGGTACAGGGGCAGGATCTCCCCGTCCGAAAGTCCGAAGAAGATCGTTTTCATCGCTGCGTATCGGGCGGAGTCGTCCGCCGGCGTGTCGATGGCCGAGAGGACCATACGGAGGTCCTGCACCTCCTGCCTTGCGAAAAACCCTTTCCGGGAAGGAACCAGACAAAGGATCCCCGCACGCGCGAGCGCGTCGCGATAGGAGGCGAGAACCTCACCTCCGGTGTCGGAGCGGTACAGCACCGCGATGTCGCGGTGCCGTGCGGGGTGGGCGGGTTCGCCGTGCCTTTCCCCCACCGTCACCTTTCCCACGATGCCCCGGATCAGCCCGCACAGGAACTCGGCCTCCTCCACCCCCTCCCCGAGAGAGAAGAGCGCCGCGGCTTCTCCGTCCCCGACGTCCTGCCGGTGGGCGACTACCGGCGAGTACGGAGACGAAAAGTCCTCCCCCCCGGCGAGCACGTGCCCGAACAGACCGTTCACGGTCGCAATGAGATCCGGCCGGCTCCGGAAGTTCCTCTCGAGGGTGATGGTTTCCCCTCCGCGGGCGACGAGCTCTTTTCGGAACCGGTGGTACACCTGGACGTCCGCACGCCGGAACCCGTAGATCGACTGCTTCGGGTCGCCGACGAGGAACAGCCGCACCGGGGGGCCGGCCGCGGACAGCGCATCGAGCATATCCGCCTGAAGGGGATCGGTGTCCTGGAACTCGTCCACCAGAATGTGAAGGAACCTCCCCGATATCCGCTCCGCGACTTCCCGGTTTCCGCACAGCAGCCGGTTCGCCCGTAACAGCAGGTCCATGAAGTCGAGGCCGCTTCCCTTCGCCTCCCCGTAGAATCGCGCGGCCGCGCGGGCCCTGTCGACGAGGAACCGGGCGGCGGCATCGCCCGGGGGGACGTCCGTGAGCTCCCGCCAGAAAGTCTTCAGCCGGTCCCGGGCACGAGCGGGCGTAAGCCCGTCCGGTCTCGGGAAGACCTTGGCGCTTTTCATGCGGTCGGCCCGGAATTCGAACGCAGCGGCTCCTTCCGGCGCGAGACCGAAGGCAGTCTCGAGATCCCCCCCCTCGACCGCTTCCCAGCCGCGGGAGAGAACCGCGAGCGCCTCCTCGAGCACCGGCGCCATCTCGTGGGTGCTATCGGCGATCCCTCCGACGAACGTGCGGAACCACGCGACCGTTTCCGCGTACTGGTCGTGCAGATACGCCAGAAAATCCGCCGGCGTCCCGAAATCCTCCAGCTCCTCCCCGAGAAGGTCCCGGTGGAACAGGCAAAGCCGCCGGATCATTCCGAACGCGGCATCCCGGTCGGACGACCGGGAAAGCACGCGTTCCCAGCGCGGGTCCATTTCCTCCCGCCCGAACTCGGACCGGAGAAAATTCCGGAACGCGGCATCCCAGGCGTCCGCGGCCTCCCCTTCCGGGAGGACCTCGAAACGGGGGTCGACGCCGGCCTCTGCGGGGAACGAGAGAAGGATCCGCCGGCAGAAGGAGTGAAACGTAGTCACGGAGAGTCTCCCGACGCTGTCGGCCATCTCCCCGGCGCGCGCGCGCAGGTCGTCGAGCGAGGGGAATCCGTCGGCCGGCACCTCGACCAGGGAGTTCCATTTCCGAACCCCCGCGATCGCCTCATCGAGGGTTTCCGCCGACCGCGACTCGGACAGCAGGAGCTCCCACCCCTCCGCAACGCGGGATTTCATCTCGGCGGCCGCCTTGTCGGTGAACGTCAGGAGGAGGACATCGTCCGGCCCGAGATCCCTCTTCGCCAGAAAAAGGTTGGTGACCCGGGCGATCAGGGTGGCGGTCTTCCCCGTCCCCGCGGAGGCGTCCACCGCGAGGTCCCGGGAAAAACCGGTAACCGCCGCGCGCCTGTCGCGTTCCATCGTCAGCCCGCCCTCTCGGGGCGGAACTCCGCGATCGCGCGAAGGGCGGGGTCCGAAAGAACCCTGCGCACAAGCGCTTCCGTCTCCCGCTTCGTGCCTTCGAAGGCGGGCGAAACGCGGCAGTGGTCCCGGTACGGGCATCCCCGGCAATATCGCGGCGGGAGGTCCCCGGCGAAGCGGAACCGGTGATGGGGAAGAGGCGGGAAATACCCCGCGGACAACAGCGTAAGCCATGCCGCGAGCGAGGCGGCCCATTCCCCCCGGATCTCGTCCCATTGCTTCCCGTCCACGGCGACGGTCCGGATATCCCCTTTGAGGAAGCGGAGGGAGGCGCGCACGACGGGGGAAAGCGTGCGGGCGAAGAGGAGGTACACGGGTATCTGGTGGGAAAGGCCGTTCCGGATCCAGGAAAGGGGAGCCCTCTCGTTCTTCCCGTCCCGGTACTTGTAGTCGATGATCTCGACCTCGCCCGACCGCCCGCGGTCCACCCGGTCCACCCTTCCCGCGAAAGGCGGCAGGTCCCCGTCGGCGCGAACCTCGAACGATTTCTCCACGGCCTCCACGCGGCAGGCGCCGGGGACCGACGGCCGGCCGGCCTCCCAGGCGAGATATTCCCCAACGGCCGACTCGACCTCCCGCCGCTGGAGAAGGAACAGGCCGGGAAGCCCCACCGGGTTTTCGCGGGCGAAGCGGTCGAACGCAGCGACGGCCGCCCTGCGCGGATCCCCCCATCCTTTCCCTTCCGCGGCGTCTTTCCCTACCTCCCGGAGGATGGCGTGAACGAGAACCCCCACTTCCGCCGGCGAAAGGACCGGGCTCTCTTCGGGCTCCTCGACGGGCGCGAGTCCGACCAGGCGGTGGAGGAAATACCGGTAGGGGCACTTCGCCAGCTCTTCCAGCGCGGTAGAGCTTTGAACGGCGGGAGGGGAAATGACGGTCCACGGACCCGGAAACAGCGTCCGTCCCTCCGTCCTCGCCGTCCACTCGGAGAGGGTCGCCGCGACGCGGTGCCAGGGGACATCTCCCCTCTCCCCGTCGGGGAGGACGCCGTCGCGCCACGTCCGGAGAGCCGCTTCCCTCGCGCTGACGGGACCCGGGCCGGAAGCCGCATCGAAGGGATTCCGCGACAGGGAGAGCACGGAGGAGCCGGACGCTTCGGCCCACTTCTCCGAAAATACCCCCGGCCCCGCGAACTGCGCCAGAAGGAGGAGGAGATACCGGGACGGCCTTTTCGCAGCCCCATCCGCATCGGCCCGGAGAACGCCGAACGCGACCTCCTCCCTCGCCGACGCCGCCGGAAGGGAAAAGAGCAGTCTCTCCTCGGCCGCATTGCCCCGCCGCAGCGTCAAGGCATCGGGCATCCTCGCCCGGCGGACGAGCCGGTTGAGCTCCTCCCTGTCGACGTCGGGGAGGAGAGGATCCTCCTCGATCTGGGCGGGCACCGTATCCTCGTTGACGGACAGAAACAGGATCCGGTCGGCCGTCGACCCGCGCAGGGAGAAGAGATCCCCCGCGACCACCGCCCCCGGGACGCGCATGCCCCCCCTCTCGCCAAGGAAAAGCCGCTGGTCGGCGAGGAGGGCCCGGAACCAGGCGAGGGCGGCCTCGGTTCCCGGCCACGGGATCTCTCTTTCCGGGATGAGCGAGACGTCGTCCAGGAGGGAGAACAGGGCAGACACGGCCCGGCGGTCCCGCTCCTCTTCCGCCCCGTCGCCTCCCCCGATCCGGAAACCGGCCACCAGGAGGGACCGGAGGGCGACAGCGAGCCCTGCGTAGCTGCGCGCCTGGCGAACCGGCGTAAGCGTCTCGCGAAGCGCGCGAACCTCTTCTCGCAGGAGAGAGAGCTGGAGCGTGCGCTCCTCCCGCTCTTCCCGTTTGCCGTCGGTCTCCTCCCCGCCCCCCCGGAGGCGCAGGACCCGGAGGCGCGTCTCCCAGTCGCGGCCGGAGACCACCAGCAGTTCCTTCGTCCAGACATCCCAAAGGTCGGGGCGAGACAAGGCCCCCGGGGCCTTCTCTTCCCTTCTCCGATAAGGCGACGAAAGGATGTCGATCACCGTCCGGCGCGGGAAATCCTCCTCGACCGCCTCGATCATCTGGATCAAAAGACGCACGGGGGGAACGGAGGAAAGCGGTACGCTTTCCCTCCCCGCCACCCGGATCCCGTATTCGTCGGCCACCCTCTCCCAGGCGGGAACCAGCCCTTCCGCGAACCGCCGGGAGACCAGGAGAATATCCGAGCCGGGATGCGCGTCGAGCCACTCGCGCACCTTCCTCGCGGCGAGGCGCACCTCCCCGCCTTCGTGGGGGGCGGACAGGAGAGAAAACGGCACCGGGCCGGTGACGGCCGGCGGGAGAGGGAGGAAGATCCTCTCGCGGATCGCGCCCACCGCGGGAGAGACATGATCCCGGAGGTACTCCGCGTTCCCCTCGAAAGCCCGCAGCAGCCTCTCCCATGCGACCGCCGCGTAGGAGAAGGCGGGGGAGAGGGAGCCGTCCCGCCCGAAAAGCCCGGGAAAGTACACCTCGTCGAGAAGTCCGCTCGCGAGAAGCGCGTCGACGAGCGTCCATTGCAGGCGGGTGAAGTCGTAGAACCCGTAAATCGTCACCCGGAAC
>JBAUKK010000073.1:0-4117 GCA_049577645.1 Candidatus Deferrimicrobiaceae bacterium | reverse complement strand
GCCTTACCGGTACGCTCCCTTGACCTTGAGCAATTCGTTGAGATACGTGTGGCTGTCCGAGTACTTGAGCGCCTCCTCGTATTTCACCTTCCCGGAAGCGACGAGCTCCGCGAGGTTCCAGTCGATGCTCACCAGTTCCTCGACATTCGTCTGCATCATGCTGCGCAGGACGTGCACCTTCCCCTCGCGGATGGCGTTTCGGACGCGGAGGGAGGAGCTCATATTCTCCCACGCCAGAATGCGTCCGCTGCCGGCCGCTCGCTTGAGCAGGCGTTGCGAGAAAACCACCTGGAGGCAGTCCGCCAGCTGGGCCCGCACCTGGGACTGCTGGGTCGAGGGGAAGATGTCGATGATCCGGTCCACGGCGGCGGTTGCACTATTGGAGTGCATCGTCGCCATAACGAGGTGGCCGGTCTCCGCTGCCGACAGGGCGATGGAGAAACTTTCGAAGTCCCGAAGTTCCCCGATCACGATGACATCGGGGTTCTGCCGGAAGATATGACGGAGACCGTCCCCGAACGAGATGGTATCGGTCCCCACCTCCCGCTGGTTCACGTTCGAGTTCTTGTGCCGGTGTGTGTACTCGATCGGATCCTCGATGGTGATGATGTTCGCCTTCCGTTCCCGGTTGATCGTATCCACGAGGGTCGCCATGGTCGTGGTCTTGCCGTGCCCGTTCGGCCCGGTGATCAGGATGAAGCCGTTCTTCCGCAAGGCGCACTCCTGGAGGAACTCCGGAAGACCCAGCTCGGCAGCGGGAGGAATCTTGTCCGCGACGTGGCGGGAGGTGAACGCGAGGGAGCCCCGCTGCCGGTAGACGTTGCAACGGAAGCGCCCGATCCCGTCGAGAGAAAAGGCGAAATCCAGCTCGAGGTTCTCCTGGAAAATCCGTTTCTGTTCCGGCGTGAGGATTTCGTGGACCAGCGATTCGACATCGAAGGGCTTGAGCGCCGGGATGTCCATGCGCCGGATTTCCCCGTCCACCCGGATGGATGGGATGGCGCCGGAAGAGAGGTGGAGGTCCTGGCCGTGCCAGACGACCAGCGTCTTGAGAAGGCTCTTGATGTCGCTCTCCGCCGGGATCTTCCGTGGCAGTGTTTCCCCGCTGAGGCGCAGTGGTTCCACCCCGTACCCGGCGGTCTGGAAATAGCCGAGCGCCTGCTCGAAATGGGAGGCGGACAGGATCACCGGCTTCGTGGAATGCCCCGACTGGAACTCCACATCGGAAAGGGCCGTCAGGTCCGTCGGATCGACCATGCCGACCACGAGTCTCTTCCCCTCGAATCCGATGGGAAGCAACCGCCGGGACCGGACGGTCTCCAGCTTGATGAGGCGCTGGATGGAGGGAGGGACCTCAACCCGGGTGAGATTGATGTGCTGCAGGCCCGTCTGTTCGGACAGGGAATTCAGCAGCACCTCTTCGTCGAGGTAGCCCAGCCGGATGAGGTTCTCCCCGATCGTGCCCCCGAGCTGCCTCTGGCCGTTGAGCGCGGCCTTTAGTTGCTCCTCCGTGATCAAACCCGAAGAAATGAGAATTTCCCCGATTTTCAATTTTTTATTCGGCATTTTCCCTCCGCTCGTCCCTTGGTGCCGGGACAAGAAGGTATCCTCCCAAATCTATCCCAGCGGGGGAGGGTGAGCAACACCATTTTCTCCCCGGGAGGCCTCTCGTCCTATCCGCGAGGAGAGAAAGCGGGCGTCCCTCCCAGGCAGGCGGGGGCAAGCGGGCACCGGGCGCAGATCCCCCGGTACGCGTGGGTGCAGGCCTTCAAGATCCCGATCCGGGTAAGGACAAAGTCGAACCGGACGGGGTCCTCGGGGCACACCGCCCGGAACGCATCGGTTATCTCCTCCGCCATCCCCCAGTCGGCGCTCTTGCGGGCGGTAAGCCCCAGCCACTTCCCCAGCCTCGCCATGTGCGTGTCGACGGGCACAATCAGTTGCCGCGGTGCGAGAACCGTCCAGAGCCCCAGATCCACCCCGTCTCCCCCCCGCACCATCCAGCGCAGGAACAGGTTGTGCCGCTTGCAGGCGGATCCCTTGCGCGGGTCGGGAAACAGAAAATCCCTTTCCCGGGGGATCGCATCCCCCCACGCCTCCCGGAAACGGGAAAGAAAGCCGGCCAGCCATGCGCGCGCCCCGCCGTCTTCCCGCTCCCTGCCCCGCCGGTACAGAGCTTCCAGCGAGCCGTGCGCGAGAAGGGCCGTCCGGACGCAGAAGAGAAAGCGGTGGACTCCGCGCGGGGAGATGAACCGGTAGGAAAGATCCCCGACGCGGGACAGGGGGACGGGGCGGCCCGCCGTCAGGGCCGTATGGGGAGATGGGCCAAGGACCCGGAACATCCTTTCGAGAAACGGCAGCATCCGGGCCACATTGCCGAAGGCGAAGGAGGCTGCCACGAACGCCGCGACCTCCGCATCCGCGCGACCCGCGAACCGGTGGGGGAACCGGACGGGGTCGGTCGACAGGTCGGCTGCCCCGTACGCAAGGAGAGACGATGAGAGCGCCTTCCGAAGATGTGCGGTTTCGCCTACGGAATCACCTTATTGAGCGGGTACTCGACGATGCCCGATGCGCCCGAATTCTTCAGCACGGGAATCAGTTCCCGCACGGTCTTTTCGTCCACGATGACCTCGAGGCTGAACCAACCCTCCTCGGAAAGTGACGATATCGTGGGGGTATGGAGGGCGGGGAGAACCTTCAGTACCTTGTCGAGATTTACGCGGTTGACGTTCATCTTCACCCCGACGTTTTCCTCGGCCCGAAGGGCACCGCTGAGAAGCATCGCGATGTTTTCGATCTTTTTTCGTTTCCACGAATCTTTCCATGCATCCCGGTTGGCGATGAGGACGGTCGTCGACTCCAGGATGGTGTCCACGATCCTCAGATTATTCGCGCGGAGGGTGCTCCCCGTCTCGGTCAGTTCCACGATTGCGTCGGCCAGACGCGGGGCCTTCACCTCCGTCGCTCCCCACGAGAACTCGACGTTCGCCTTGATCCCCCTCTCCCTGAGGAACCGGCGGGTGTACTGGACAAGCTCGGTGGCCACCCTCTTGCCGCTTAGATCCTCGATGCGTTCGATGGGGGACTCGTTCGGCACGGCGACCACCCACCGGACGGGGCGCAGCCCCCCTTTCGCGTACTGGAGGGGACAGACCTCCTTCACCTTGGCGTTCTGCTCCATGACCCAGTCGCGACCGGTCAGTCCAAGATCCAGGATGCCGTCCTGCACGTAGCGGGCCATCTCCTGGGCGCGGATCAATAGCCCGGACAGTTCCTCGTCGTCGATGGTCGGAATGTAACTGCGGGAGCCAACCGATATGGTGAACCCCGCCTTTCGAAAGAGCTTTATCGTGGAATCCTGCAGGCTCCCCTTCGGAAGACCGATGGTCAGGATTCTCCCGATTTTCTCTCTCATTGCGCTCCCCTCATGCGATAAAAGGTAAAGACGGATATAGTACCCGGGGATCGGGTTTCTGGCAATCGCTTGTTAACAACCCGATACAAATGACCCCCGTGCGGGGCGATGCCATAAGAAGGGAAGCCTGGTGATGGAAAAGGACGCGGTGATCCTGATGGCGAAGGCTCCCCTCCCGGGGTCGGTCAAGACGCGGCTTTGCCCACCGTATACGAAAGCGAATGCGGCCGCGCTCTACGCATGCCTCCTGAAGGACACGGCGGCGGAACTGTCCCGTTTGGCACGGACCCGACGCTACCTGTTTTTCTCCCCGCCCGGAAGCGAGGGGTTCTTTCGCCGGGATCCGTTTTCCGGCTTCGTGCGGGTTCCCCAGGCGGGGAGGGACCTCGGCGAACGGATGGCGGACGCGTTCGAAACCGCCTTTTCCCGGGGCTGCACCCGGGTCGCGCTCGCCGGTGCGGACTGCCCCACGCTATCCGCATCGCTCGTGCGGGCTGCTTTCCGTGAACTCGCTTCCTCGGCCGGGGCCGTCTTCGGCCCGTGCGACGACGGGGGATTCTATCTGATCGCCCTCTCCTCCCACGCCCCGTCCCTGTTCCGGGGAGTGAACTGGGGGACGGACGCGGTTCTTTCCGAGGTTTCCCTGAGATGCCGGGCCGCGGGACTCCCCTATTCCCTTCTTTCCTCCGGGTTCGACAT
>JBAUKK010000072.1:0-9910 GCA_049577645.1 Candidatus Deferrimicrobiaceae bacterium | reverse complement strand
GTCCTGACGTCTCGCTGTCCTCCCGGGATTTCTTCCCGGCCTATTTCCTCACCGAATCCCGCTCCGCGGCAGGGAGGACAATGACCGCCCCGTCTCCCCGTCCGCGATCGGCCAGCCGTTCCTCATCTCTTTTTCGTATTCCGGACCGGGGTCACTTCCC
This sequence comes from Candidatus Deferrimicrobiaceae bacterium, assembly GCA_049577645.1. Taxonomy (GTDB): domain Bacteria; phylum Desulfobacterota; class Deferrimicrobia; order Deferrimicrobiales; family Deferrimicrobiaceae; genus CSP1-8. Next base: position 9,750 of record JBAUKK010000072.1, on the reverse strand, counting down.
GTGGGCCGACGAAAGGTATTCAAGTATTTTCTCGGATTCCTCGTCGGAGATCCAGCCCGCTTTCTTCCCCTGCATGTCCTGGATGATCGACGCCCACTTCTCCCGGGTCTCCGTGAGAGCCGTGGACCGGTCGAGGCCGTGGCAGACGCTGCACTTCTGTCCAAAAAGAATCTTCCCCTCCTCCACGGCGGATACCGCGGGGATCGGGGCCGCGGGCTTCGGTTCCTCTTTCTTGGCGCACCCGGAGACGGCGGCAACCGCCAGCAGGACGGCAAGGAACGGAACAACGGCGCGCAAGCGCATGGAAATTTTCCTCCTGTCAGGGATGAGATGGCCCCCATCTTACTCCCGCCATGGCATCGACTCAACCGGAATGGGGGAGGAAAGTGGTTGTCTGCTATGATGAAGGGACAGCGAACGGGAAAAGGAACCCCCGATATGATCCGTGTCCGCATGCCGCAGAAGAAAATGGAACTGGAGATCCCGGGCCCGAAGAGGGTCATGGACATCCTGGCCGCCGCGGGCGTCCGCTCCACCACGGTCCTCGTCACGCAGGGGAAGAGACTGCTTACCAGGGACCAGCACGTGGAAGACGGCGAGACCGTGGACATCATCTCCGTCGTCTCCGGAGGATAACCGGTGAAGTGCAAGCGATGCAGGAACGCCGCAGCAGCGGTCGACCTGCCCAGCCATCACTCCGCCTTCTGCCCCGACTGTTTCTTCGTGTTCTTCCGCCGCCAGGTCGAGGAAGGGATCCGGAAGTTCTCCCTCCTCGATCCGCGCGACCGCGTGCTCGTCTGCGTCTCCGGGGGCAAGGACAGCCTCGTCCTCTGGGATATCCTCATGGAGCTCGGGTACGAAACGGAAGGGCTCTACGTCGACCTCGGGATCGACGGGTATTCGGACCGTTCGCGGGAGAAGGTTATGGCCTTCGCCTCCGCACGGGGGAAGGAACCCATCGTCGTGGACCTGCGCCGGGAGGGGGTGCCTATCCCTGAGGCTGCGAGGAAAAGCCGCAAGGAGGAGTGCTCCGTCTGCGGGACGGTGAAACGGTATTTCTTCAACCGGGTCGCGGCTTCCCGGGGTTTCCCCGTGGTCGCGACCGGCCACAACCTCGACGACGAGGCTGCCAGACTCCTGGGGAACCTGCTGCACTGGCACCGGGAACACCTGGAACGGCAGCACCCCCTCCTGCCAGAGGCGGGCGTGGGGCTGGTCAGGAAGGTCAAGCCGCTTTGGCGCGTGAGCGAGATGGAGACGGCGGCATACGGGTTCCTGAAGGGTATCGACTACGTGACCGAGGAATGCCCGATGAGCGAGGACGCCACCTCCCTCGTCTACAAGGAGGCCCTGTCCCTGATCGAGGAGAAGATGCCCGGGACCCGGAGCAAGTTCTACCGGGGATTCCTCCGGGGAAACGGAAAGCCGCACGAAAGAGTAAGGGGAAAGGGGATCGGAAAGAACGGAGCGGAGGACGGGGAGGGACCAGGACATTGCTCCGTGTGCGGGGCGCCGACGTATGCGGAGACGTGCGCCTTCTGCCGCCTCAAGGAAAAGGTGGGGAAAGGAGCGGCGCGCTGACGCAGGGCAGGAAACCGGGGGGCGCGCTGCGCGCGGGGGAGGAGGTGATCCTCGTCAGCCCGAAGGGGGAGGAGCACATGATCACCCTTTCCCGGGGAAAGCCCTTCGGGACCCACAAGGGAAACATCCTCCACGACGACATCATCGGCAAGCCGGACGGCAGCCGCGTCTGGACGGCGATGGGGGCCGGGTACCGGGTGTTCCGGCCTACGTTCAACCAGTACGTCATGAACCTCAAGCGGCACGCACAGATCATCTATCCGAAGGACATTGGCCCCATCCTCCTGTGGGCGGATATCTTCCCCGGGGCCGCGGTCGTGGAGGCGGGGATCGGCTGGGGGGCGCTCGCGATCAAGCTGCTCGAGGCCGTGGGGCCATCGGGCCGCCTCGTATCGTACGAGGTGCGGGAAGACTTCGCCGCAAGCGGCGCCCGGACGGTGGAGCGGTTTCTCGGGGAATGCCCGAACCACGAGATCAGGGTGCGCGACATCTACGAGGGAATCGAGGAGCGGGACGTGGACCGGATCGTGCTGGACCTGCCGGAACCGTGGCACGTGGTCCCTCACGCCGCGCAGGCGCTCGTGCCGGGGGGGATTATCCTCTCCTACCTCCCCTCGACGATCCAGGTAAAGCAGATGGTCGACCGGGTCGAGGAACGGGGAGGGTTCACCACCCCGGAGGTGTTCGAGGTGATCCACCGCCCCTGGCACGTCAAGGGGCAGTCCGTCCGGCCCGTCCAGTGGATGTTCTCCCACTCGGCGTTTCTGATCGCATGCCGGAAACTCACCTAACAGTACGGGGACGTTGCTGAACTTTACCAGTCCGGGAACGTTGCTACACTTTCCGATGGTTCTTGGCCAAACGCGTTTTTTGCGCTACGGAGCAGATAAGCTCCCCCCGAACGGCTAAGTCCCAGCCACGAGCAAACAGCTTTCGCCGGCATCCCTTTTTCCACAACAGATATGTGGAGCGTCTTTTTCCGGGCGTTCACGGAAGTCCGATCGCGTTTATTGAATAGATATTCGGGCGTTATGCCGAATTCGATGCAGCATCGGTCAACGATCTTCATGAACTCGTTCGGAATGCTATCCGCTTCCGGCATCAACGGGATATTTTTCCCGGAGGTCGCCGCAGTCGGTTGGAAATCATCAACGTGCTCCCCCCCATCGGCAGACCGTTCCGGATCCGCCCCTTCCTTCAAAAAATCGAGGTATCTGGAGAACGCCTCCGTTTCCCCATAGCACGCGAAAAAATCGTAAATCTCCGGAAATGATTTCCAGGGAAAATCTTCCGCTCGCCTGATGTCATAATGGCTGGTCCATGGATACGCTGATAATTGTTCCATGGAAGAGACGATCCCCGCGCGGATCGGGTTCAAATGAATATACCGAATCAATTCCAATAGATAACGCGCAGAGTCGATGAGGGATGATCTATATCGATTTTGGAAAAGGTGTCCCGCCCGATCGTATTTTCGGTTGAAATAATTTGCGTATCCCGTCATCACGCATCGCATGAACCCGGACAAATTTCCTTTGTTGCTAAAGAATATCAAATGGAAATGATTGGGCATGAACGCCCAAGCAAGGCAGGACGCCTCGAATTTCCCAAGGTTTATGCAAATCCTGTGGCGCAACTCGCCCTTGTCCCGGTCATCCAGGAAAATTTTCCTTTTTTCGATCCCTCTCGCATACACATGATGAAATGCGCCGGGAAAATCTATGCGCGAATCTCTTGGCATGACGAAATGCCTAGCAATTCGCGGGCCAGAATCGTTTGGGATCGGTTCGGGAAGGGGTCCGGGAAGCAGATTACGTAAGGAAAACCCGGGCGGATTAAAAAGTTTAAGAACGTCCCCGTTTTGAAAAAAAGTCGAAGGTCCGGGAGAGCCCCTCAGGGAAGGAAACCGTCGGATCGTACCCCAACAGATCCTTCGCCAGGGAGATGTCGGCGAGGGAGTCGCGAACGTCCCCCGGACGCGCCGTCTCAAACTTGGGAGCAACGCGGCGGCCGGCGAGCCCATAAACGATCTCCAGGATGTCGAGCAGGGAGACGCGCTCCCCGCAGGCGACATTGAACACCCTTCCGCACGCCTCCTTTGGGGCCTTGCACGCCAGGAGGTTCACCCGCACTACGTTGTCGATGTAGGTGAAGTCGCGGGTCTGGAGGCCGTCGCCGTAGACGGTAGGGGCCGTCCCCGTAAGCACGGCGGTGATAAACCGGGGGACCACAGCCGCGTACGTCGACGCCGGATCCTGCTTCGGGCCAAAAACGTTGAAGTACCGCAGGGAGACCGTCTCCAGGCCGTACACCTCGTAAAAGATCCGCATGTAGTGCTCGCCGGCAAGCTTCTGGGCGGCATAGGGGCTCTTCGGGTTCGGCGTCATCGACTCGCGCTTGGGAAGCTGGGGCGTGTCGCCGTAGGCGGAAGAAGAAGCGGCGAAGATAACCCTTCGGACCCCGGCGTCCCTCGCCGCGACGAGGAGGGAGAGCGTTCCCCCCACGTTGATCTCACTGGACAGAACCGGGTCCGCAACGGAACGGGGGACCGAGGGGAGAGCACCCTGGTGGAGGACGTATTCGACCCCCTCCGCGGCGGATCGGGTGACGGCAAGGTCCCGGAGATCCCCCTCTATCAACTCGAAGGAGTCGCCGTACCGCTCGCCAAGGCCGGCCAGGTTCTCCCGCTTTCCCGTGAGGAAGTTGTCCAGGACCCGGACCCGATGCCCGGCCGCGAGTAGACCTTCGACCAGGTTCGACCCGATGAACCCCGCGCCGCCCGTCACCAAGTAGAACATCTGCCCCCCCTGAAGCAACCAAGAACCCAAGAACCGGGACGTTCTTTGCGACCCAAAAAGTCCACCTATGCCTTTTCGTCCTTCTCATCTATTCAAGCAGCGAAACATAATCCGCGGAAAAGGTCGATCCCTGGGGTCACGTCATCACAGGGAAGAATTTCGTCCCGGCTCTATAGTTCTTAGGAACGTCCCGGTTCTTAGAGTTTGATGATCTTGTTCCCGTTCTTCCCTTTGAGGGCGTTGCGGGAGTCGACGATCACCTTGGATTCGCGAGCAACCAACCGGTAGTCGAAATCGCTGTGGTCGGTCACGACCACCACGCAGTCGGCTTTCTTCAGCGTCGCAGCCGAAAACGGCTCCGCCTTCATGCGCATGCCGTGCTCGTTGAGGACCGGCACGTGGGGGTCGCAGTAGGAGAGTTTCGCCCCCTTCTGCGAGAGAAGCTGAAGGATGTCGAATGCAGGGGACTCGCGGACGTCGCTGACGTCCTTCTTGTACGCGACGCCCAGGATCAGCACCTTCGCCCCGTTGACCGATTTCTTGAACCGGTTGAGGGCGTCGACGACCTTGCCGACCACGAAGTGGGGCATCTGCCCGTTGATCACCCCGGCCAGCTCGATGAAGCGGGACTCGAAGCCGAACTGCTTCGCCTTCCACGACAGGTAGAACGGATCCAGGGGGATGCAGTGTCCCCCGATCCCCGGGCCGGGGTAGAACGGCATGAACCCGAACGGCTTCGTCTTCGCCGCGTCGATCACCTCCCAGACGTCGATCCCCATCCGGCTGCACATGAGGGCGATCTCGTTGACCAGCCCGATGTTGACCGAGCGGAAGGTGTTTTCCAACAGCTTCACCATCTCGGCCACCGTGGCGGTGGAGACGGGGTGGACCCGCTCCATCACGCCGGTGTAGAGGGCCGTCGCCATCTTCGTGCACCGCGGCGTCGCCCCCCCGACCACCTTGGGGATGTTCTTCGTGCTGTATTGCGGGTTGCCGGGGTCGACGCGCTCCGGGGAGAAGGCGAGAAAGATGTCCTTGCCCACCGTGAAGCCCCTCTCCTCGAACATCGGTACGAGGAGTTCGTTGGTCGTCCCCGGGTAGGTGGTGCTCTCCAGAACGATCAGCATGTCCCGGTGAATGTATTTCGCGACCTGCTCCGCGGCGTTCACAACGTAGGAGAGATCCGGGTCTTTCGTCTTCCGGAGCGGCGTGGGAACGCAGATATTGACGGTATCCGCCTCGGCCAAGGCCGAGTAGTCGGAGGTCGCCCGCAAGAGCCCGTTCTCCACCGCGCCCCGGATCGACTCGGAAGGGACGTCGTCGACGTACGACTTCCCCGAGCGGATCGCCCGGATCTTTGCACCGTCGGAGTCGACCCCGATGACCCGGATTCCCGCGCCCGCGAATTCGACCGCCAGCGGCAATCCCACGTACCCCAGGCCGATGACCGCGGCCGTGAAGTCCTTTCGTTTCAGACGGGCGAGAAGATCGTCCCGCGAGGGGACCTCCGACATCGTCAAACCTCCGGTCTAGGCTGGTTTCCCCTTCTTGAGCTCCGCGATCAGCGCGGGCACCGCCTTGAACAGGTCGGCCACCAGCCCGTAGTCGGCCACCTGGAAGATGGGGGCCTCCTCGTCCTTGTTGATGGCGACGATAACCTTCGAGTCCTTCATCCCCGCCAGGTGCTGGATGGCGCCGGAGATCCCGAGAGCGATATATAGCTCGGGTGCTACGATCTTCCCCGTCTGCCCCACCTGCCAGTCGTTGGGGGCCCATCCCGCGTCGACTGCCGCGCGCGAGGCGCCGATGGCCGCATGGAATATATCGGCAAGTTCCTCGACAAGCTTGTAGTTCTCCTGCGACTTTATTCCCCGGCCGGCGGAAATGACGACCCGTGCCTCGGTAAGCTCCGGGCGCTCGGACATGGTCTCCTCCCGGCCTACGAAGACGGTGCCGCCCGCGTCCGCCGTCAGGGACACCCTGGCGACGGGCGCCTTCGCATCGGATATCGGAGCCGGGTCGAAGGCGGTCTGACGCACCGTGAACAGGAGCGGACTGCCCATGAGCTCTACCGTGGCGATGGCATTCCCCGCGTACATGGGCCGCCGGGCGAGCAGACGGTCCCCTTCCGTGGCAAGCCCCATGATGTCGCTGGCCAGCGGGGCGTCAAGGAGACCGGACAGGCGGGGCATAAAGTCCTTCCCGAAGGTGGACGCCGGCGCCAGGACCGCTCCGTACCCCTTCTCCTTGACCACCTGGGCCACCGCCGGGGCGTACGCGGAGGCAAAGTACCGCGCGAACCCTTCGGCCTCCCCCAGGAGAACGGTCCGCACGCCGTAGTCGGCCACCGTGTCGGCCAGCGCCTTGACCTCATGCCCGAGAACGAGGGCGTCCACCTCGCCGCCGATCAGTCCCGCGAGCGTCTTCGCCGCCGTCAGGGTGGACAGGGTCGTCTTCCGGAACGTCCCTTCCTGGTGCTCGACCACGACCAGTATGTCCGCCATCTATTTCCTCCCTAAGATCGGGGACGTTCCTAAGAACTCGCCCCCCAAGCGCAAACCGCCAACCCGGCAGGACACTGCGATACCCCAAATTCCTAGGAACGTCCCCGTTCTTGGTGTCCCCGTTCCCGGTTACAGGACCTTCGCCTCGTTCCTCAGCTTGTCGACGAGCTCCGCCACATCGGCCACCTTCTTCCCCCCCGCGCGCTCCTTGGGGTGTGCCAGGGAGAGAAGACGCACCTTCGGCTCCATGGGGACCCCGAGGGAATCCGCCGGGATGACCTTCATCTCCTTTTTCTTCGCCTTCATGATTCCCGGAAGCGACGCGTAACGCGGCTCGTTCAAGCGAAGGTCGGTCGTGATCACCGCCGGCAGCGTCACACCGATCGTCTCCAGGCCGCCGTCCACCTCGCGGGTAACGTTCGCCTTCTTCCCGTCCTCGGAGAACTCGATCTTCGACCCGAACGTCGCCTGCGGCAGGGAGAGGATCGCCGCCAGGATCTGGCCCACCTGGTTGTTGTCGTCGTCGACGGCCTGCTTCCCCATGATGACGAAATCCGGCTTCTCCTGCTCCACGACCTTCGCCATCAGCTTGGCGACGCCCAGGCTGTCCAGCTCCTGCGTCGTCTCCACCAGGATCGCCCGGTCCGCTCCCATGGCCAGCGCGGTTCGAACCTGCTGCTCGCTCTCCTTCGGGCCGATCGTCAGGATCACCACCTCCCCCCCCTGTTTCTCCCTGATCCGGAGGGCCTCCTCCACGGCGATCTCGCAGAACGGGTTGATCACCATCTTGATGTTGTCCAGGACGACCCCGCTGCCGTCCTTCCGGATCTTCACCCTCTCGTCGGGGTTGGGGACCGGCTTGATCGCCACGAGCATCTTCACACCGCACCTCCCGGGGGAAACCGCCTGCGGGGAAATGGGAAACAGGGGGGATGATACCGGAATGGCAGGGGGGAATCAACCAGAGAGTGAATGGTCATTCAGTAATCAGGGAGGGGAAGAAACGGGGGAGAAGGAGGGAGAAAACCGCGCCGGTCCCGCCTCCGAGGATGTCCGCCATCCAGTCCAGAAGCGCCATCGAGCGGCCGGGAATCCAGTACTGGTGAACCTCGTCCACGGCCCCCACCGCGAGGACGAAGAGCACGGCATACAGAACCGCCCGTTTCGCGGGAAAGCCGGATTCCCTCCGCCACAGCGCGCATAGAAACCCTGTCCCCCCGTAGAATGCGAAGTGGGCACCCTTGTCCCAGAAGGGGATTCCCTCGGGAACCTCCAGGTTCGGGATCGATGTGAGCAGCAAGGTCAGGGCTACCCACGAGAGGAGGAGGAAAAAGTAGAGCCGCCTGCGCGGCATCGCCGGGTGGACCACGGGTTTCAGGCACGGCCTTTCTGGCGGTACCAGCGGTCGAAGAAGGAGAGGTACTCTCCCGACTGGATCGCGCGCCACCACGGCTCGTTCTCGAGGTACCAGCGGACCGTCTCGCGGATCCCCTCCTCGAAGGGGACCCGGGGGGCGATGCCCAGTTCCTTCCGGATCTTCGTGTCGTCGATGGCGTACCGGCGGTCGTGGCCGGGCCTGTCGGGAACGAACCGCAGGCGCGACTCCGGCTTCCCCATCGCCGCCAGAAGAAGCTTCGTGATCTCGATGTTCGTCCGCTCGTTTCCCCCCCCGACGTTGTACACCTCGCCGGGACGACCGCGCAGGAGGACCGCCTCCACCGCCCGGGAGTGGTCGTCCACGTGGATCCAGTCGCGGACGTTCATGCCGTCCCCGTACACCGGGACCGTCTCGTTCTTCTTGAGAAGCGTCACAAAGAACGGAATGATCTTCTCCGGGAACTGGTACGGTCCGTAATTGTTCGAGCAGCGAGTGATGAGCACAGGCAGGCCGTACGTCTTGAAGTAGGCCCGGACGAGCAGGTCCGCGGCGGTCTTGCTCGCGGCGTAGGGGGAGTTGGGGCGAAGCGGGGATTCCTCGGAGAACCTGCCCGTGGACCCCAGGGAGCCGTACACCTCGTCGGTGGAAACCTGGAGGAAACGGGCGACCCCGTGCTTTCTCGCTGCGTCCAGCAGGACCTGCGTGCCCAGGATGTTCGTCCGCAGGAAGAGGGCAGGGTCGTCGATGCTCCGGTCGACGTGCGTCTCCGCCGCGAAGTTCACGATCGCGTCGGGCTCGCCTTCCGCCACGATCTCCCCGACCGCTTCCGCGTCGCAGATGTCCGCCCGGAAAAAGCGATACCGTTCGTCATTTTCCATGTCCTCGAGATTGGCCAGGTTCCCCGCATAGGTCAGCTTGTCGACGTTTGCGACCCGCCAGTCGTCATGGGACGCCAGGATGTACCGGATGAAATTCGACCCGATGAACCCCGCCCCGCCCGCGACGAGGAGGCGCACGCCGTCTTCCTTCATCCGTCCTTCCTCTCCCAGGAGTAGGGGATGTCGTTGTCGTGAGGCGGGACGCGAAACTCGTCGGGGTCGGCGAACCGGTACGGCTCCGTGGGGATGTTGATCAGAAGAGCCTCCTCCGTGCTGACGGTCTTGAAGCCGTGATAGACAAGGGAGGGAATCCGCAGGAGGATCGGGCGGTGCTCGCCCAGGAAGAACTCGTTGACTTCCCCCTTCGTCCGCGACCCGTCGCGGGAATCGTATAGCACCACCTTCATCATCCCCTTGATGACGCAGAAATGGTCGGTCTGGGTCTTGTGGTAGTGCCAGGCCTTGACGACGCCGGGGTAGCCGGTGGTGAGGTACACCTGCCCGAACTTTTGGAACATCTCGTCATCGCAGCGCAGGATTTCCATGAGGCGCCCGCGCTCGTCCGGGATCACCTTGAGGGCTTTTACCATCACGCCGTCGATCATCTTTCC
>JBAUKK010000071.1:0-7250 GCA_049577645.1 Candidatus Deferrimicrobiaceae bacterium | reverse complement strand
ACCTTCCTCCGCGGAGGTGAGAAGAACGACTCCCGTCTCCTGCCCCTCTCCTTTCCCCTCGAGCCACGGGGCGGGCGACCGCCCTTGCCGCACGGCCGCTGTTGCCTCCGGCGGGATCTCCCGCCGGGAAAATCCTTCCAGGGCACGCTCGATCGGAACCAGTGCGCCGTCCGCTTCCCCCCGCTTGCCGGACGCGACAAGATCCGCGAGCAGGATCGAATCCTTGATACGGAACGGCCCGCTCCTCAGGCGGCGCAGCCCCGAAACGGTCATCGGAACGCCCAGGGCGCTCCCCAGGTCCCGGGAAAGCGCCCGGACGTAGAATCCTTTCGTGCAGTGCAGGAAGACCCGGAACCCCTCCTTCGACCACGAGAGGACCCTTGCCTCGTACACGCGAACTTTCCGGCCGGCGAGTTCGACGCTTTTCCCCTGACGCGCAAGCGCGTAGGCCCGTTTCCCGCCCACCTTGATCGCCGAATAGGCCGGGGGAACCTGTTCCCATTCCCCCACAAGGCCGGCGACCGCGGCCCGAACGGCGTACTCCGTAGCGATTCCTCCCGGGGCGGCGCGGGTCTGCCGGCCGGCCGAGTCTCCCGTGTCCGTTTCGATCCCGAACCGGAAAAAGACGTCGTATTCCTTCTCCTGAATGGCGAGATACCCGGCGATCTTGGTGGCCCTGCCCACGCAGACGGGAAGTACGCCGGTAGCGGTCGGGTCGAGGGTCCCGGCATGGCCGCATTTCCTTTTCCGGAACACCCGCCCCACCCGCTCCACGGCCTGGAAGGATGTGATTCCGGACGGCTTGTCCAGAACGATCACGCCGTCAGCCGGCGTCACGGGAGATCAGCCTCCAGTATGCCGAAGACCCGTCTTTTTACCTCGTCGAGGGATCCCATGACAGTGCATCCCGCGGCATTGCGGTGCCCTCCCCCCCCGAGCGCGGATGCGATGGCGGACACGTCCGCCCTCCCCTTGGACCGGAGGCTCACGCGGAACTCCCCTTCGTCCTCCTCGCGGAACGACACGGCAACCTCGACGCCGGCGATGGAGCGGGGGTAGTTGATGAACCCCTCGAGATGATCCTTCGTGGCGGAATAATCGCGGAGATCCTTCTTCCTCGCCGTGACCGCGGCCACCCGGCCGCCCGCGGCAAGTTCCAGGGATCCGAGGACCCTCCCGAGCAGCCCGAGTTTTTCGGCGGTCTGGGTCTCGTACACCTTTTCCGCCACCCCCCACGGGTCGATCCCGATCCGGACCATGTCTCCGGCAATGTAGAAGGCTTCCGGGGAGGAGTTCGAGTAATGGAAGGACCCGGTGTCGGTCAATATCGCCACGTAAAGGTTCATCGCGATGTCGTGGTCGATCACCAGTCCCAGTGCGGAGAGAATGCGGTACACCAGGATCCCGGTCGCCGCCGCGTCCGGATCGATCAGGCAATAATCGCCCTGCGCATCGTTGGTGGCATGATGGTCGATGTTCACCATGACGGGGCAGTTCCGCAGCTCGGTCCGGACCCGCCCGGTGCGTTCGGGAGAACCGCAGTCGACGACGACGGCCACCTCGTGGGTCGAACCGTCCGCCTCGAAAACGATCGTGTCGGCGCCGGGCAGGAAGACCAGATTTTCGGGAACGGGGTCCGAGTTCAGCACCGTCGCCGTCTTGCCCATCTTCCGGAGAGCGAGGGCGAGCGCCAGCTCCGACCCGATGGCGTCTCCCTCCGGGCTTTCGTGGCAGGCGATCAGGAACCGGTTTTTCTCCCGGAAGAGGCGACAGATCGCCTCCAGGTCATTCCTCACGGGAGGTCTCCTCCGCCGCCCTCCGGAGAAGGATGTCGATCCGGGCGCCCTTCTCGAAAGACGCGTCGTAATGGAAGGTCACGTCGGGGGAGTACCGCATCCGCAGGACTCCGCTCAGCTCTTTCCGGATGTATCCCCGGGAGCGTCGGAGCCCGTCCCGGGCCGCGATCCGCTCCTCTTCCCCCCCGTGAACGGAGTAGTGAATGCGGGCGATCCTCAGGTCGGCGGTCATGGTGACGTCGGTGACCGTAACTCCTCCCAGCCCGGGATCCATTGCCCTGTGCTGGAGGATCAGGGAGATCTCCTCCCGGATCCTCGCCGCCACGCGCGCCGGACGGTCCCCGCGCCCCTTCATGCTTCCCCGTCTTCCATTTGGAGAAGCTCGATGCGACGCCCGGAAAGCTCGATTTCGCCGTCCCGCCCCACCATGTCCGAGATCCGATCCAGGATCGACTGGGCCAGGCGGGAGTCCGTCGAGACGAGGGCCACCCCGATGCGTCCCCGCTGCCACAGATCCTGTAGTCCGACCTCGGCGACGGAGACAGGGAACCCCGACCGGATCCGGCCCGTCAGGCTGCTCAGCCGCCTGCGTTTGTCCTTGAGGGAATCCGCTCCGGGAAACAGGAGGTCGGCCACCAGCACCGCGACCAGCATTCCCCCCCTGCCCCGCCCCACCGCAATCGTCTACAGAAGGGTCTCGGCGACCTTTTCCATCACAAACGCCTCGATCTGGTCGCCTACCTTGATGTCGTTGTAGTTTTCCAGCCCGAGCCCGCACTCATACCCTTCGACCACCTCGCGGACGTCGTCCTTGAACCGTTTCAGCGAGGCGAGCTTTCCTTCATGGACGACCACGTTGTCGCGCAACAGCCGGACCGTTGCATTCCGGGTGATTTTGCCGGAGAGAACATAGCACCCCGCCACGGTGCCCAGCCGGGAGATGTGAAACGTGTTCCGCACTTCCGCGCGGCCGACCGGCATCTCCCGGAAGGATGGGTCGAGCATCCCCTCCATCGCCTTCCGGATATCCTCCACCACGTCGTAGATGACCGAGTAGAGCCGGACGTCGACCCGTTCCCGTTCGGCGAGATCCTGGCCCTTGGACTCCGGTCGCACGTTGAACCCGATGATGACCGCCGTGGAGGCCGAGGCGAGCATCACGTCCGACTCGGAAATCCCGCCCACCCCGGCGTGGATGACGTTCACCTTCACCTTCTCGCCGGAGAGCTTGTTCAGCGAATACAGAAGCGCTTCCAGCGAGCCCTGTACATCCGTTTTCAGGACGATGTTGAGCTCCTTCAACCCGCCTTCCTCGATCCGGCGATGAAGCTCCTCGAGGCTGAACCGGGGCCGGGCGATGACTTTCTCCCGTTCCTTTTCCAGGCGGTGCATCGCGATCTGGCGGACGGTGCGCTCGTCGCCCAGCACGGCGAACTTCTGGCCGGCCGCCGGAATGCCGTTGATTCCCTGGATCTCCACCGGGATCCCCGTGGTGACCTCCGTAAGCCGCTTCCCCTTCTGGTTGATCAGGGCACGTACGCGTCCGTACTGGGTCCCGGTCACTACCGGATCCCCGACCTTCAGGGTGCCGTCCTGCACGAGAACCGTGGCGACGGCCCCGCGCCCTTTCTCGATCCGGGACTCGATCACCGTGCCTCGTGCGAATTTGCGCGGATTCGCCTTGAGTTCGAGGATGTCCGCCTGGAGGAGGATGAGCTCGAGAAGGGAGTCGATGCCGGTCTTCTGTTTTGCCGAAACATTCGCATACAGCGTCTGGCCGCCCCATCCCTCGGGGACCAGCCCGTGCTCGGAGAGCTGCTGCCGGATCCGGTCCGGCTGCGCGCCGGACTTGTCGATCTTGTTCACCGCGACGACGATCGGGACGCCCGCCGCCTTGGCGTGGGCGATCGCCTCCACGGTCTGCGGCATGACACCGTCGTCCGCCGCCACCACCAGCACGACGATATCGGTGACCTGGGCACCGCGTGCCCGCATGGCGGTAAACGCTTCATGGCCCGGCGTGTCCAGCATGACGAGGGACCGGTTGTTGTGCTCTACCTGGTACGCACCAAGGTGCTGGGTAATCCCGCCCGCCTCCTGGTCGATCACGTTGCTCGCCCGGATCGCGTCCAGGAGCAGAGTCTTTCCGTGATCGACGTGCCCCATGATCGTGACCACGGGTGGCCGGGGGACGAGATCCTCCTCCTTGTCCACCTCCTGATCGATGAGGCTCTCCACCTCGGGGGCGACGTTCTCCACTTCGAATCCGTACTCCTGGGCGAGAAGGCCTGCCGCATCGGCATCGAGAAGCTGGTTTACCGTGGTGGGCATTCCCATCTCGATCAGCCGCTTGATCACTTCGCCTGCCTTGATCCCCATCCGGTGGGCCAGATCCCCGACGGTGATGACCTCCTCGATCTTGAACACGCGCTTGCTTGCTTTCGGCGGAACGCTGGAAGGGGCCCTCTTCTCCCGTACGGGCTTTCCCCTCCTTTTCTGGACGCGGGACGGCTTGAACTGCCGCACCACCGTGGTTTCGGCCGGTGGGGTCTCCCCAGCGACGGGGGTGCTCTCCGGCTCCTCGACGATTTCCTCGATGATGTGCTTCTTCAGCACCCCCTTCTGGACCTTTTTCTCGTGAGGCTTCACCTTCTTCCATTTCTTTTCCTTCTCTTTCCTCTCCTCCTCGGCCTTCGAGGGAGGCGGGGCTTCCACGACGCGGATTTCGGGGTCCGCCACCTTTTCCTCCGCCTCCGGCAAGACCTCCGGTTCCACCGGGACCACGGGAACTTCTTCCTGCACGGCGGGGGATCCCATCGCCGCGTCCTCCGCAGCGGGTCCTTCTTCTTGGGGAGAGGGCGGCGGTTCGTCCGGCACTTCCGGTTCGGGTGCGCTTCGCCGCAACACCACCTTTCGCGACTTGCGCTCGAGCGACCCGTCCGCGTGCGTCACCTCGAGCGGCGTTTCCACGGGGGGGGGAGGCGGTGCACCCTTCCGGAAGTGGCTTTTCACCTTCCCGATCAGGTCCCCCTCGACGTTGCTCGAAGCGGACTTCCCCTTCAGGCCGGCGCGTTCCAGGAACAGCAGGATCTCCCTGCTGCTCTTCATACCGAGTTCCTTGGCAAGCTCCCTTATGCGAACCTTCTCCATCCACTCCCCCTGCAAGTCATCCTGCTTTCCCATGATGCGCCAGGTCTCCCTCGGAGACAACTCCCGCAGTGAAAACGAGCCGTCCTAACCATTTCGAACAACGGGCATCCGCCTTTCAGCCCCCGTCCCTCCCTTCTTCCAGAGAGTCCGCCAGCGACGCCGCGGAGGCGCCCATTCGGAAGCGCCGGGACCCCTTCGGCGTGCGGATTCTCCGCGCGAAACTCCCGATGCAGCCCGTGCCCCGGCAAAGGTAGATCCCGCGGCCGGGCCTCCGTGCCGCGGGGTCCGGCTCCCAGCCCTCTCCAGGGCGACCCGCAATCCGGAAGAAACCGTCCTTGTGCCCCTTCGCCCCGCACTGCACACACGTCCGCTCCGGGCGGTGACGATCAGGCTGTGGAACCATCCTCCGGCTTCTTCTCGGGGGTCCCCTCCGCCAGCGGCGCCTCTCCGTCGACCTCTTCGGGGACAGGCGTTTCCGCATCCTCCCCCGCGGTTCCGGGTTCTTCCACCCCCGCCTCCGCCGACTCCGGTCCCGTCGCGGTCGGTGTCTCCCCTTCGGGAGCTTCCCCTTCCGCCGCCTCGGGGGGAGCCTCGCCGGCGCCCTCCTCCTCGGTCTTCTTCGGTGTGAAGAGCTCCTCGGCCTTCTTGAGCGCGTCCTCGACCTGGCCTTCCGCCCGGACCTCGATCTTCCACCCCACGAGCTTGGACGCCAGCTTCACATTCTGTCCCCGCTTTCCGATCGCCAGGAGGAGCTGCTCCTCGGGGACGATGACCTCCATCATCTTCTCGGACTCGTTCACCAGGACGCGAATGATCTCCGCGGGCTGCAACGCGTTGCACACGAATTTCGCAGGATCCTCGTCCCAGGCGATGATGTCGATCCGTTCGCCCCGCAGCTCCTGCACGACGCTCTGGACCCGGGACCCTTTCATCCCGACGCACGCGCCCACGGGGTCGACGTCCCTTTCCTTCGACTTCACCGCGATCTTGGTGCGGAACCCCGGCTCCCTCGCCACGCTCAGGATGGAGACGACGCCTTCGTAGACTTCGGGAACTTCCTGTTCGAAGAACTTCAGGATCACCCGTGGATCGGCTCGGGACAGCAGGATTTCCGGCCCCCGTGTCGTCTTGGTTACGTCCTTGATATAGGCCCGGATCCTGTCTCCCTGGCGATACCGTTCCCTCGGAATCTGCTCCGAGGGGGGCATCACGGCCTCCGTCCTCCCGAGATCGATGATGATGGTGTCGCGCTCGTACCGCTGAACGATGCCGTTGAGAATCTCCCCCTTGCGGGTGATGAACTCGTTGTAAATGACTTCCCGCTCGGCATCCTTCACCTTCTGCATGATGATCTGGCGCGCGGTCTGGGCGGCGATCCGCCCCAGATCCTTTGTGCTCATCCGGAACCCGATGCTGTCGCCCGGCAGTGCCTCGGGATCCAGCTCTCTGGCTTCCGCGAGCGATATCTCCAGTTCCTCATCATTCACCTCGTCCACCACGGTCCGGAACTCGAGGACCTCGAAATCCCCCGTATCCTCGTCGTATGTGGCCTCGAGGCGCTTGCTCATCCCGTACTTCTTCTTCGCCGCGCTCTCCAAGGCGTCCTTGATCGCACCGATGATGACGCTGCGGTCGATCCCTTTTTCCTTGCCCAGCTGGTTGATAATCTGGCCGATATCCAGAATCATCGTCTCCTCATTCCCTTTCCGAATAATTCATTTTGGGGTACTACCAGGTTCGCCTTGCGCATCAACCGGTACGGCAGCCGGAAGGTCCTGCCGTCCCTGTCCAGTTCGATCCCCTCCTCGTCGCTGCCGAGCAGGGTCCCCCGGAAGTTCCGGCTCCCATCGACGGGAGCGGAAAGGGAAATTTTCACCCGCTTCCCCTTGCAGGCCGCGAAGTGCTTCGGCTGGCGGAGCCTCCGGTCCATTCCCGGAGAGGAAACCTCCAGGGAGTACGGGCCGGCGAGGGGATCCTCCACATCGAGAATCGCGCCCAGCTTCCGGCTGAACGACTCGCAGTCGCGCAGCCGCACTCCCCCTTCCCTGTCGATAAAGACGCGGATAACCGAACGGGGGCCTTCGGCGGCGATCTCAACGTCGACGAGTTCGACCAGTTCGTCCTGCGCCACGTTTTCGGCAAGAACCGCGATTATTTCCGAGTCGATGTTCATCTGCGTCCATCGAAAAAAAAAGCGGGCAACGGCCCACTTTCCGGTAAACCCATCCACGAAAAAAGTATACCCCCCCCTGGAGGGAAACCTCAAGGGTTTATTTCCACCTTGAGCCCGCCCCGGTAATCGGC
>JBAUKK010000070.1:0-11762 GCA_049577645.1 Candidatus Deferrimicrobiaceae bacterium | reverse complement strand
CACCCACATTGAAGGAAAGGGAAGATCTACGGGGGATCTTTTCAGAATACAGGGATCAACTTCGCTCTAACGGATACGATGAGAGCAGGACCATCCGCTACCATTATGGTTATTATTCGAATGGCATTCCGATAGGGGATCTGGCTCGTAGAATGATCGGATCGGCAGAAGAGATGTTCCGGGGAAAGAATCCATTTGATGCTTCAGGGGATTCGTACCGATGGATCATGTCGAACCATTTGAACGAGAAAACGGAGAGAAGCAGACCTGACCTGGAATCCAGCATCACCAGGGCAAAATTATCGATACTGGATGGATGTCTCCGCATAGCGCTTCGCATCTTGGGGGCCAACAACTATCAGAACTTGTTGTATTACATGCGTGAAAGCAGTTCTTTTGCGAGGCAGGCGAAAATCCTTAATTTGAAAGGGAAAACCCTCAAGGATTTATGATTTCTCCCACCTCGATCGCTCTCGACACCCCTTCCGTGGCAAGACGAAAGAACGGGCCTTCGTTCACTCCCTCAGCATTTCCCTATAGGAACCCTCGATGGTGTCCATCAGACCCGGTGCGGAGGAACGCTCTTCCACCAACCACCTTGCCGATTCCCCAAGCATTTTGCGCCACACATCGTCTTTGAGGAGGGAAATTACGCTATGGGCAAACTCTTCGGGTCGATCGGCAATTAGGAGGTCCTTCCCCGGAACTCCCCGAATCCCCTCGTTCCCGTAAGAGGTTGTCACCACCGGAACTCCCGCCGCCATCGCGTCGAGAATCTTGACGATTATCCCCCCTCCGGTCGAGATCGGAGCCGCGAAAACGGCCGCAGACTTGTATAGCCCTTCCAGATCCCCTGTATACCCTGTCACCTTCACCCGGGGATCTCCCGAGAGTTGCGACACGAGGCTTGTCGGGGCTCCTCCGCCCGCCACCCAGAGCTCCGCCTCGTGCACTTCGGCTCGTACCGCAGGCCAGACCTTTTCCCACAGGAACTTCACCGCCTCGATGTTCTGGGGGCGATTCAGGGCGCCGGCGAATAGGACCCGGTTCGGTACCTCGCACCGCGGCAAACCGGTGAAACCGATCCCCCCGGGATAATGGAGGACCCGTGCCTTTGTTGCGGGGTACAGCCTCGCCGTCCACTCCTTGTCTTCATCCGACAGTGTAAAGACAAGACGGAACTTGGACAGAGAGCGTTTTTCGACAATACGAGCGGCCCTCCAAGTAAGCCACGGAACGACACAATGGATCCCGCGGGAGGCCGAGTATCGCCGGAACGCCGGCTTGGCAATCACGTCATGACAGGTGAGAATCGCCGGCAAACGAGGGGGCGGCTTCCAGAAGACACCGGTTTCCGTATGTTCCACCTGGCAAACATCGAACTTTTCCCTTCCCAACACCTCGACCGCTTTTCTTGCCAGGCGTCGGTACGAGGCCACGGTCCGGAGCAGCGAGGAAACGCTTCCCGGGCGAATGGGACCTTCCGCCGACACCACCTCCAACCCGGCAACCATCTTCCGAAGCGCGGGAAAATGGATCTTCTCTTCACCGAAGTACCGGGAAACCAGGAAAACCGAGTGGCGCTCCGCCAAGGTGCAAAGGAGATAATAAACAAGCTTTCCTCCCGCATGCGGCACGCCGGAATACGGAAGGAAGGGGGTAACCAGGAGAATCTTCAACCCTTCTTCTTTCATCGTTTACATTCGGCTCCGGACGGCGGAGACGAAGCTTCCGGGTTCCTTGAGAAAGCGGATCCCGCGGAACCAGAGCTTTTTCACGAACCGGACCCAAGCACTTTCGGAAAGTATCTCCGGATAATACCGCGAGATCGTCTCGTCCAGTTCCGCTTCCATCACGTCCCGGATGGTGCTCGACTTCGCCTTGGGATGGACCCGGAAATTCGCAAGGACTTCGGGAATTTTCGCTACGCGTGCTCCCGCAAGAAGAAATTTCATCGCCAGTTCGAAATCCATCGCAAAACGCAACTTCGAGTTTACCCCCCCGACGCGTTCATACAATTCCCTTCTCCAGAACATCGCCTGCTGCGGGATGAATCGATTTTCATAAACAAGAATCCGAAAGTCGAGAAGAGGATACGCCGTGTACATCGGTTCGCCGGCCGGATCCACGAGATGGATATTCCCGTACACAACGTCTATGTCAGGATGGGAGGCAAAATATTCTCCCACAGCGATCAAGATCCCGGGTGCCAACGTGTCATCCGAGTTAAGCCAAGCGAGAATGTCGCCGGATGACCGATTGAAACCCTTTCCGAGGGCATCCGATTGCCCTTCATCGGACTCGCTTTGCCAATACGCAAGTCGCTTTTCATGTCTGCGGATAATTTCCACGCTGCCGTCCGTGGAGCCGCCATCCATGACGACATATTCCAGATCCGGGTACCCCTGAGACAAAACAGACAGAATCGTCTCTTCCAGGAAAGGAGCCTGGTTATAGGATGGGGTAACAATCGAGATTTTCGGGTACGGAGGATTTCTTTGCACGGACTGAGGGGAATTTATACCGGGTGGATTTTTCTTGCCACGGAAAAGATACCGCTGCAGGAAACCCAGCGGGATAAAATATTCAGACCGGACGCCAATACTTTCCCCGGGGGGTTCAATTCGTATAGCGTCTTCGATTGAAGAGGGGGAAAGTCGGCCCAGATCCCCAAAGACATCGTCTTCTCCGAAAAATCGTCCCACGTGGTGATCATCGGCTCAAACCCGTGCTCGCGCAACAACGTTTCCACCTCGCTTCCGGAAAAACGGTACTCGGCGAAATGGATCGTCTCGCCGCGACTCTTCCGCCACTTGAGATAGAGAGACCGCATCGGGTGGGCGAAAACCCTCCGGAACAGATTGTCCATCGGCACCGTGAAAAAGAGCAACCCGCCGGGCCGCAATACCCGGTGGGTCTCCCTCATTGCGTTCCCACAGCCCTCCTCGAAATGCTCCATCACCCCCAGGGATATGACGGCACTCAGTGAACCGTTCTCGTACGGCAATTCCCGGATGTCGCCACGGCTTATTTTCAGCGACGGCCGCCATTCCTTGAGCCTGTAGACGACCTTTTCATCATGGTCGATCCCGGCGATGTCGTATCCCCTGTCGCCCAGGTAGACGACCCAGGCGCCGAGCCCGCACCCCGCCTCCAGGATCGGCGCATCCTTCGGCAAATGGTCCAGGAAATACCTCGCGATGGAACGGCGGGGGCAGGCGGCGATTTCCTCCTCTATACGGCGGGCACTCCACATGTGTTCCCGTTGCGCTTCCGGGTTTCGGATCGTATATATCTTTTTCATGCCCTTCCCTGGTGTTTGCCGATAGCCCCGGCCCGGGGGTCAGTCCTTCAACGCGACCTCCCTCGCACTCATCGCGAATCGCCTAAGGAGGAACCGGAACTGCGCGGCAGTGATCCTGCGGGTGCGACGGTTCGCCATGCGATCCCGAAGAACACGGGGAATTCCGAAAACCGCGGCGCATTCCGCCCTTAGAATAGTGGCGAACAGACGCCACAGGGAATGCTCTTTGGTGAACCTGCCCGATGCTCCCCTGCCGGATACGGCCCCCAGAAAGTGCATGGCATAACGGTGTGCCGTATAAAAAGGGGAGGCCAGGATGTTCATCAGGGGAAAGTTCTTGAACAGGATCCAGAGGCGGTTCCGCTCGACAAGGAACGCTTTCCGGGAAGAGTAGGTCCCGCTCGTCGCGGAATATTTGTGGTACACGACGGCATCGGGGACGTAGAAGCACTCCCATCCAGCCCACCTTGCGCGAAGCCCCAGATCCACGTCCTCGCCGTAGGCGAAAAACGTCTCGTCGAGAAGGCCGATCTCATCAAGCATCTCCATACGGGACACTCCCGCGCAGCCGCTCGGCCAGAGTGCCTCTCCCTCTTCATCGAAGCGTCCGTCGTCCTTTTCCAACCGGTGCCGCCCCCGCGCCAGTCCGTCCGGGTAGATAACGTGCCCGGTGTTGTCGATCTCGTCACGCCGGTAGTAGTTGAGGATTTTGGGAGTGAACATCCCCGCGTCGGGATGCCGCCTTATCGCTCCCGACAGGGCGGACAGCCAGCCGGGATCCACCGCGGTGTCGTTGTTCAGAAGGACAATGAACTTTCCCCTTGCGGCCCGTATCCCGGCGTTGTTCCCCCCCGCGAAACCGATGTTCGAGGGTAGGGCGACGACCCGGATTTGCCCGCCCCATCTCTCTTGCATGAGATCGACGGACCCGTCGGTCGAGCCGTTGTCGACGACGATCGTCTCGAAGTCGCGGAAGGTCTGGGAGAGGACGGACTCCAGACATTCTTCGAGAAGATGCCGGCCATTCCAGTTGAGGACGATGACGGAAAAAAGCGGTGCGCCGGGAGAAGGGCCGCCCAATGCGGACTTACTTCCTCAACCCGCCGGAAGCCGGATTCGCTCCGCCTCCCAGCTCGAGTTGCATCAGCATGTTCCTGAGGTACGGCTCGTCGTGATCTTCCAACGATTTCCGCAACACGTCGATCGCCGCCTGCCTGTTCCCCAGAGTCAGGTACATGTTGGTGATGTTTGCGTACGCCATCACGGGGGAGACCCCGAGATACATGTAGTGATACGACTCGGTGATGATCTGTCGGGGGAGGATCCCCTTCGAAACTTCGTGCTTCGCGATGTACGCCCGGTTATTGGGCGAGTCCTTGACGAATATCACGAACAGGCCGTCGGCAAAAACGAGCGACCAGCCGGGGTTCCGGGAGAGCGCAGGGACAATGGGCAGGACCTGCCCGGAGGAATCGATCGATTTCAGGACGATGTACGTAATCCCGTATTTCCGCAGAATCTCCTCCCACCCGGGCATCGCCCCGGTGACGATCTGGTGCTCCCGGAACACTTCCTGGTTGTACGTCCTTCCGTCGATGAACGTAAGCGCCTGCGGATAGAGCTGCCAGTCGAGAAATCCGCCGATGTCGAAGAAGTTGAACATTTTCCCCGATATCGGGTTTTTCTTCAGGAATTCCGCCGCCGGGAAGGAGAATTTGTGTTCGGTCATCCCGATCCCGTATTGCAGCTGGGAAAAGGAAAACGACAGCGTAACGCTTCCGAAAACGGCAAGTGCGGCGATCATCCCCGCCGAAACCGTGAATTTACCCCAGGAGATGACCACCCGGGACGGCTCCACGGGTTTCGGTCTTCCCGCAGGGTCCCTGTTGTTTTTTTTCTTCTTTTTTTTCTCCAAAGATTTTTTCCTCTTCTGCGCCCCTTTCGGGGCGAACCATACTCCGAGCTTTTCAAAGAAACCCGTCAGGTGCAACGAAGTTCCCGGGGAAAGAAAGAGCCCCATCATCGAGACCGCCCGGGCGGAGTCCCACGCCCCCTTGAAGGCGATGGCAAACAGGAATAGGTCCAGCAGGTAGACGCGGCGGCCGATAATCCCAAGTAGAAGGGAAAAGGCGGCAAAGCCTGCCGCCGCCATGTAATAGAGGTACAGCCCGGTTCCCTTGACCGGCGTCAGTTCCGAAATGGACATCAGGATGGAACTTCCTCCCCCCCCGCCGCCTTCCCCCCGGGACAACAGATGGAGCGGGGTGAGGATGGCATCGTAGCCGTGCGGGTTCAGTCCGCAGACGATAAGCCCCACCCCCCCGACCAGGACGGGAGGAATGACCCAGTTTTTCAGCCGGCCCCACTGAAGCTCCTTCCTCCAGGCCGCGCGGGCCAGCCCGTCGACGAAAAAAGCGCCGCACAGCACAAAGGCGATCAGGTACGAGGGGTGCATGTTCGCCCATGCGAGAATCAGCGGCGGGAACAAATAGAGGAGCCTTTTCTTCTCCCCGAAATAATATTCGGCGAACAGGAAAATGGTCAGCGCGGTGAACAGGTAGGTGAAGATCTCGGGCCTCGGCTGGATGCGGATCCGCAGGAATCCGGAAAAGGCGAAGATCGCGAAAACCGCAAGGTAAGGGTTTGCGCCCCGGAGGGTCATGGACCGGTGCAGCAGCAGGTAGATCCCGAAGACGACCGCCCAGCAGAGAAAGGATACGGCGTACACGCCTCCCGCGGAGAACACGAGGTAGAGAAGGGCCTGGAAGCCCCACTCTCCGTTGGGGATGTGCATCCCCAGGGAGGGGTAGTTCAAAAACTCCTTGTCCGTCACGCCCCCGGACTGGATGATTTCCCTGCCGATCGCGATGTGGGTCCCGAAATCGCTCGTGAAGACCTTCGTGAGCATCGGGATCGTGGCCAGAAACAGCAGGGCGATAACCACGAGGCTCTTTCGCCCCGGTGGAAGGTCCCACCAGGGCGCGGGGCTACCTTGGGCGGGAGGCGGTCCGGCCATTCCCCCTCTTCATCTCCTTCACGAGGTCTCCGATCACGCGCGACAGCTCCCCGTTCCCGGGGGGATAGCCGCCCACGTGGGCGTAGCGGACGATCCCCTTGTGGTCGATCACCACTTTGAGGGGGATGGGCCCGGTCAGGCCGTACAGTTTCGCGGCAACGTAAAGATCCTCGTCCAGAAAGGTGGGGTTCGAAAGCTTGTGTTCCCGGACGAATCGGCGGATCCCGTCGCCATCTCCGGGCGGGACGGCCACGGAGAGAAGCTCGAAGCCTTTTTCTTTCCAGGCGGCGTAGAGCCTCCCCAGTTCGGGGGCCTCGCGGACGCAGATCTCGCACCAGGTCGCCCAGAACTCGATCATGACCACTTTCCTGCCCTTGAACTCCGATAAACTCACCATTTTGCCGGTCAAAAGGTCCGGCAGCCGGAATTCCGGGGCCTTCTCACCGACCTGTATCCGCATCGCGGTGTCCGCCGCGAAAGCCGCCCCTCCTGCAGCGAGTATGATCAGGGAGAGGATTGCCATCTGCCGCATCCGCACTTTCATCCGGCGGGAGCCTCCGAGAGATTCTCCGCCCCGCCGCCCCCTTCCCTTCCGGGAACGCCGAACGGGTTACGGTGCAGCACGGTGGTGAGCGTCAGGCTCGGGCAGCGGGTGCAGTCCAGGCATCGCAGGCATTCGGCGCTTGTCGGCTTGTAGTCGGGACGGATGTCCACCGGGCAGATCTTCTGGCACTTCCCGCACCGTGTGCAGGTGTCGGGGTTCCACGCAAGCTGCAGGAAGCTCGACCGGTTAAAAAGCGAAAAGATCGCCCCCAGGGGGCAGGCGGCCCGGCAAAAGGGGCGCTTGACCACGACCGAGGAGGTGAAAAAGAGAAGCAGGATCCCGATCTTCACCCAGAAGAAGGAGCCGATCAGCGCGCGGATGCTCTCGCTGAGCGTCACCCACGGCAGGCCGGCGCTCAACGTTCCCATCGGGCAAAGCTTGGAGAACCAGTGCACCCCGGAGAGCGCGGGGATCAGGAACACGAGAACGGCCAGGGCGGCATACCGCAGGTAGGAGGCCCACCCGGGGAGCCGGCCCTTCCACGTCCGGATCTTGAACAACAGGTCCTGCAGGAACCCGAAGGGGCAAAGCGTCCCGCACGTCATCCGCCCCACCGATGCCCCGACGACCGCGATCGTCCCGACGGCGTAGAAGGGGGCTTTCCCCGTCGCCGCGAAATGCTGCATCGACCCGATGGGGCAGGAAAACAGGGCGGAAGGGCAGGCGTAGCAGTTGAACAGGGGAGTACAGACCCCTTTCAGCGACCCCTGGTAGAGGGTGGGACCGAGGAATCCCTGGATGTACGTGTTGGGCAGGAGCGTCCCCAGCCCCTGGAAGATCCGCCGCGTAAGGATTGCCACGGGGTCACCCGACCCCGATGCAGGAAAGTCAAAGGAGCGCCCCGTTCAGCAGCACCTTGGCGAACTCCGCCCGGTACAGCCCCCAGGCAAGCAGCCCCGCCGAGGCCAGGGCGGTGAGAAGAAAGGCGACCGCTCTCCCCTTCATAAACGCTTCCGACGCTCCCCGCCGTCCCGTTACGCGCCGCCGTAGGAGTGCAGCCCGGAAAGGACCAGGTTCACCCCCAGGTAGCAGAAGATCGTGGCCAGGAACCCGACGATGGACAGGATCGCCGCACGACGCCCGTGCCAGCCCCGGGTGACCCGGGCGTGGAGAAACGCCGCGTACACGAGCCACACGATGAGCGACCACGTCTCCTTGGGATCCCACGACCAGTATGTCCCCCAGGCGTAGTTCGCCCAGGCCGCGCCCGTGATGATCCCTGCGGTCAGAAACGGGAAGCCCCAGATGATCGCCTTGTAGACCAGGTCGTCCAGGATTTTCGTGGAGGGGAACAGGGCGACCACCCCGCCCGTCTCCTTCCTCTTTTCCCGCTTCGCCTTCATGAGGTACATGACCGCCACGCCGGCGGAGACGGCGAAGGCCGCATACCCCACGAAGCACGTGATGACGTGCGCGTGGAGCCAGTACGACTGCAGGGCGGGCACCAGCGGCTGGATGCTGCTCTCGTTCGTGAACGCGAACAGCATGGTGCCGAAGGCGATCGGGATCACGAACGCACCTAAGGTCCGGTTCTTGTACTTCCACTCCACCAGCAGGTAGAACAGGTTGACCGACCATGCGAAAAAGACGAGCGACTCGTAGAGATTGGTCACGGGAATGCGGCCGATCCCCATCTTGTATGACTCGGCCCACCGGACGCCGATCGCCGTGGTCGACACGACCGCGGCGGCGATGCATACCCAGGTCCCGATGCGGGCAATCGTCTCTCTCTTCCCGTACAGGGCCGCAACGTAGTTGACGGAGGCAACGCCGAAAAGCAGGGTGGTAATGTCAAACAGGCGAACGTTCAACATGGTGGTTGATCTCCCGGCTGCTTAGGCGACAGGAAGCGCGGTCATCCCTGGACCGCCTTCATATCAGCCTGTATTTTCTCAAATTTTTTCTCGAAGACAAGCCTGTTCTTGTTCGTCGATCCGGCGAGAACGACGTCCACGCGGCCGTCGCCGCCGCGCGAGAGACGGATCCAGAGCCTCTGGTGGGACAGGAAGAACGCGATCATGATGCCGACAACCATCAGGGTGCAGCCCACCCACACGATGTTCACCCCGGGGTCCTGGGCCACCTGCAGACCCGTGTAGAAGATCTCGTTCAGCCCCGCGAACGACAGGTAGCGGGAGTCCTGCCGCTGACGGTCGAACTCGGGGTAGGACTTGAGGAGCCAGAACTGGGCAGGCTGCTTGCCCGGCTTCTCGAGGACCACGAGCAGCGCGGGACCAAGCCCCTGGAAGTTCCCCTGGTAGTCGACTGCGCCTATCGTCCCGTAGCCGGCGATTTCCTTCTTCCGCCCCGGGGACAGGGTCACGGTTTCCCCGCCGCCGCCATCCGGGTCCTTGACCGCCACCGTGACGGTAGAGGCGCCCGCGGGCCCGTAGCTGGACTGGTAGAACCACACTCCCTTGTACTGCAGCGGGTCGTTCACCTCGATCTTCTTGCGGAGAACCTCCCTGCCGTTTTCGATGACGCTCAGGTCCGACGAGTACTCCTTCGGCTGCCCGTTGGGGTAGTATTCCACCCAGAACTTGTTGCAGCGCACGGCAAACCCGAGGTCGACCTGTTTGGTCCCCCCCCGCGTCGGAATCACGCTGGCCGACTCCCCCTCGACGATGTTTGCGTACCCCTTGAATCCGAACACGTTGCCGATGATGGCCCCGAGGAAGATGATGATAATGGAAAGGTGGGTCACGTAGACGCCGAAGCGCGAGACGACTCCCTTCTCCGCGTAGAGGTGGAGCGTCCCGCCGTTCTCGGTCACGCGCGGCCTGGCAAACGCGCCCCCCATTGCCTCCTGGTACGTTGCGGCCAGTGCCTTAAGCTCCCCCTTCCTCTTCCACCGGTCGACAAGTCCCAGCGTCTTCTCGAGGTTCCCGTCCAGGATGGTCTTCGGGTTCCGGACAACCTTGACGACCCGCGGGAGCCGGTCGAGGGTGCAGCAGATCAGGTTGACGGTGAACAGGACCAGCAGGAGGAGAAACCACCAGGAGTGGTACATGTCGAAGAGGCCGAGACTCTCGAAGATGCGGATCGTCCCGTCGCTGTAGAACTGCCGGTATTTTTCGAGCGGCTGGTTCTGCTCGATGATCGTCCCGACGACGGATGTGATCGCCAGGATGATGATGACAAAGATCGCGAGCTTCAGGGAGATGAAAAACTTCCACACCCTGTCCATCAACGATTCGTTGCGCTTTCCTTCAGCCATGGGAATTCACCTTCAGGCAATAGATGGTTACCGACCTATTATTATACCCACACCTGTGGGGGGGATGGGGCCGGAAAACAAACCGGAGAGGGGGGTTGCCCCCCTCTCCGTCACGATACGCGAAAATCTCCCGTTATTTCTGGTGACAACCGCTACACTTGGTCGGAGCCTTCTTGTTGGCGTCTTTCTTGTGGCAGTCCTTGCAGGTGGTGTGGAACGCTTCCTTCAGGGAGACGGTCTTTCCCTCGGCCGTGGCCTTGTGGCAGGCGGAGCACTTCTGCTCTTTCCCGGCGGCGTCCTTGTGGTGGCACGTCTTGCAGTCTTTGGCCCTCTTCTCGGCATGGGCCTTGTGGTCGAACGAAACGGGAGACTTCACCTTCTGGATCTCCTTGATCATTACCTTGCCCGGCATTTCCGCGCTTACCACGAGCCCCGCGGAGAACATCACCGCCATCACGATGGAGATAAGAGCTGCGAACTTCTTCATTCTGTTTCACCCCCTTCCGAGCTGGATTATAACCACAGATTGCATCTCGCGCACCGCTCGGATTCCCGGCGGACGCAATCGTCGTCGTATCGCTTCTGGACTTCCTGGAACGTTCGCCGGCTCTCTTCCGGCGGGATCCGCCGGGCTTCCCGCCGGACCCTCCACTCCGGACGGTCCTCGACCTGGGGTTCGGCCATTCGCCGGAACCGGTCCTCGAATCGCGCTTTCCTGACTTCTTCGACGCAAAGGTCGCCGTAGATATTCAACGCGGCATCCCGGCCCGAAGCAGAGGCCTCCACGACCGTCCCGGGGCCCCCCACGCAGTCCCCGGTCGCATAGGCGGGAATTGTAGTTTGCTTCCCGGGAAAAATCAACCGGGAAAAATGGCGGGCGCGGCCGATCCTCACCTGCTTGGCGTCGGGAGGCAGAACATCGAGCGCGGCCCGGATCCCGATGGCCTGGATGACCGTCTCGGCGGGAATCCCGAACTCGCTGCCGGGAACGGTACGGGGAACGATCCGACCCTGTGCATCGAACCCTATCCCCTCGACCCGAAGCGCCTCGACCCTGGCCAGCCGTCCGTCGCGCACGACGAAGTCCTTCACCGCCGTTCCGGAGAGGATCCGCACACCCTCCCCTTCCGCCTCCTCCACCTCCCACACATAGGCCGGCATCGACTCCCGTGACTCCAGACACGCCATCGTGACTTCCCGTGCGCCAAGGCGGACGGCCACCCGGGCCGCATCGAGCGCGACCTTCCCCCCCCCGATCACCAACACGGAGCCACGCAGCAAAACCCCGTTCCCTCCACGGAAGCGGGAGAGGAACGACAACCCGTCGAAAAAACCCTCCTCTTCTCCCCCTGTACGGGGAAGGCGGAGCGGCTCGCCTGCTCCTGATGCCAACAGGACGGCTTCAAAACCTTCCTTTGCGATACCCTCGAAGGAAAGGTCCCGGCCGAACTTCCGGCCGCCCCGGAAATCGACCCCGCGGGCGCAAATCGTTCGCAAATCGGACAAAAGCGCTTCCCGGGGGAAACGGAACTCCGGAACGGCGTACCGCATCATCCCCCCCGGCTCCTCCTCCTCGTCGAATACGGTGACGAGGCACCCCAGGCGCGCCAACGTGTCGGCC
>JBAUKK010000069.1:0-3840 GCA_049577645.1 Candidatus Deferrimicrobiaceae bacterium | reverse complement strand
TCAACCAGTGGGTAAACGAGCACGACGTGGGGCACCCGGCGGGCGCCAACCCGATTCTTGTCATGGACGTCTGGGAGCACGCCTTCATGATCGATTTCGGTCTGAAGAGGGCCGACTACATCGCGGCGTTCTTCAAGAACATCGACTGGAAGGCGGCCGAGGCGAGGCTCATATAACGAAGGGTTTCGAGTGCGTGGAGGACGTTTCGGGCTATTCAGGGAACACCTGAAATAGCCCGTTTTTTTCCGGGAGGAGAGGACGGGAGTTGGACTACTACGCGCAAGGAAGCCTGGTGGCCGCGGTGGTGGCTCTTGCCATCGCGGGATACCTGCGGGTGTGGGCGAAGGACGATGCGGAGGCGCGGGCGTTCGCGAGCCTGTCGTTCCTGATCTTCCTGTGGTGCTTCCCCGAGTACCTCTGGAAAACGATCGATTCGGCCTTCTGGCAGCGGGTCGCACTGGCTGCGGTCATGTTCATTCCCCCCTTCGTGCTGCGGTACAGCGGTGCGGCGGTGCGGACCCGCCCGAGGTGGCACGGGACCGCCTTCGTGGCGGGGCTCTGGATCAGCGGGGCCTTCCTGGTCTCGATCGTGAGCGACCGTCTGTTCTTCTCCCCCTGGTGGAACGTTGCGGCGCTCCTGTACGTCTATCCGTACCTCGGTCTTTCCCTCCACATCGTCGTCCGCTACGGGTTCCGGGCGAACCCGTCCTCCATCGAGCGGAAGAAGTTTCAGTTCCTCCTCTTCGGGGGAGGGATCGCAAGTCTTGTCGCGCCGCTCAATTTTCTTCCGGGGACGGGAGTTTCCTTCCCTCCCCTCGCTTCGTTCGCGATCCTTCTCTTTTTCTACTTCATGGCGACGGGGATCCTCCACCTTCACTTCTTCGAGTTTCCGGACATCGTGGGGAGGGCGATCATTCTGGTCATCCAGGTGTTCGCCTTCGCCGTTGTGTTCGGAGGCCTGGAGGTCATGTCCGGGCGAAAATTCTGGTTTCCCCTTGCGGGGACTTTTCTCATTTCGTTTTTCCTGCTCACGTTCTATCCCGTGATGATGCGCAAGCTCGGGGGAATATCGTCCGACCTCCTCGTGCGGGAGTCGCGGACCATCCAGTCCGAGTTGGGTGAATGCGCGAAGAGGATCCCCGAATCCACGTCGCTCGCCGAGATCGCGCAGATCGTGGAGGGTTCGCTCGGACGGATTCCGTTCGTCGCCCGCGCGTCTCTCTGGATACATCCGGAGGGCGGGACCGACGAGGGGGTCGGTTCGCTCCCGGTGCGGTCCGACGAATACCTGCGTGCGCTCGCCCGGTTTTCCACCCGGTTTCCCGCGCTTCGGTTCCTCGAGCACGGGGGTTCGCGGGCGGCGGACGTCTCCATCTGGGATGATTCCTGGGACGCCTCCTTTCCCATCTTTCTCCGGGGAAAGATGGCGGGCGTGGCGATGTTCCTGTGGAAGGAAAAGACGCCGTCCATTAGGGAACAGGAGCTGTTGATCCCGTTCCTGGAGGGGATCGGGCTGGCGGTGGAGAATATCCGCCAGAAACAGAGAATCCAGAAGAGGGAGCACTTTGCGACCGTCGGCGAGCTCGCGGCCGGACTGGCCCACGAAGTGCGCACGCCGGCCGGGGTGATCAAGGGGGCGGCCCAGTTCCTGTCCCGCGAGGCGCCCGACCGGGACCGGGAATTTCTGGACATCATCGTCGAGGAGGCGGACCGCCTGAACGGGGTTGTGACCGAATTTCTGGAGTACGCCAGGCCCGGGAACCGGGCTCCGAAGAAGATCCATCTGCAAGAACCCGTGGAACGGGCGGTGGCGCGTCTCGCCAGGGAGAGGGTGAACGGGATGAACGGAGTTCGTTCCCACATCCATGTCGGCAGGCCCGCCCCAACGGTCATTGCGGACCCGTCCGAGATCGAGCGGGTGGTCTTCAACCTGCTGACGAATGCGGTCGAGGCGATGCCCGGCGGCGGGGACCTCACCGTCCGGATTTCCTCCAACGGGGGAGAGAGCCGGGTCATCGTCGAGGATACCGGGGCGGGAATCGGCGAAGCGGAGAGGAAGCATCTCTTCCGTCCCTTCTTCACCACGAGGGAGCGCGGCGTGGGAATGGGGCTGGCGATCTGCCGGAGGATCGTGGAGGAAAACGGCGGATCCATCGCGGTCGAGAGCGTGCCCGGAAAGGGGAGCCGCTTCACGGTGAAGCTGCCGGAGGGATGATCGGGTGAAGGCGACGATTCTCGTTGCGGAGGACGATCGGAACCTGCGGCGCGTGCTGCGGGCCATACTGGTACGCGAGGGGTACGACGTAGCGGAGGCCGCCAACGGGGAGGCGGCCGCGGCCTGGCTCGCCGAACACCGGGCCGACGCCCTCGTCACGGACATCCGCATGCCGAAGATGGACGGGCTTGCCCTGCTCCGCCACGCACGCGAGCGGCACCCCGATCTCTCGGTCATCCTCATTACGGCGTACGGGACGATCGGAGACGCGGTCGAGGCCATCCGTTCCGGGGCGTTCGACTACATCTCGAAACCGTTCGACGAGACCGAACTCCTGCGGGTCGTGGGGAACGCCGTACGCACCTCGGCCGCCAACGCGAAAGAGGGGGGGAGCGGAGAATCGGGGGGGTGGTTCGGCATGGTGGGCCGGTCCCCGGCATGGAAGGATATCCGCAAGATGGTCGAGAAAGCGGCCGCCTCCCCTCTCTCGGTGATGATCACGGGGGAGACGGGGACGGGGAAGGAGCTCGTGGCGCGTGCGATCCACCGGATCAGCGGCCGCGCGTCCGGACCGTTCATCAAGATCAACGGCGCCGCCATCCCGCCTACCCTTTGGGAGGCGGAGGTCTTCGGTTACGAGAAGGGAGCGTTCACCGGAGCGGTTACCGCGAAGCCGGGGCGGTTCGAGCTGGCCGACGGGGGGACCTTCTTCCTTGACGAGATCGGGGACGTTCCCCTTTCCATGCAGGCGAAACTCCTCCGGGTCCTGCAGGACCGGGCGTTCGAGCGTGTCGGAGGGGTGAAGACGCTCACCTCGGACGTCCGCTTCATCTGCGCGTCGAACCGGGACCTGAGGAAGGAAACCGAGCGGAAAAGGTTCCGGGAGGACCTGTATTACCGGATCAACGGCATCCCCGTCCATCTTCCCTCCCTGCGGGCCCGACGGGAGGACATCCTTCCGCTGGCGGAATATTTTCTCGGCCGCGCCTGCACGGAGATAGGGGTCCCACCGAGAAAATTGTCGTCGGAGACGGCGGAGATACTGGACCGGTATTCCTGGCCGGGTAACATCCGGGAACTGGAGAACGCCGTGGGGAGGGCCGTGGCGCTTTCGGAAGGCGAGGAGATCACCCCGCCGGACCTCTGCATCGCATTGGCGGACGCGGAAGGGGAGGAGGCGACGCCGGAGGAGGTACGGTTTCACGAGTCGGTCCGCGATCACAAGCGGGCGATCATCCTGCGGGCGATACGAAAGTCCGGAGGAAGCAAGACGAGGGCGGCGGAAATGCTCGGCCTGCAGCCGACCTACCTCTCCCGGCTGATCCGCGTCCTCAAGGTCGAAGGGTAGGCGTTACCGGGCAAGGTCCGTTTCCTCGCCTCTGGTCAGGAAGGCAAGTTCCGCGGGCGTGGTCTCGAACATATTGTTCGTCTCTCCCGCCGACGGGTAGATCGTCCCGAAACGCCGGAGGGATACGTCGAGATAGACGGGAATCCCCTCGGGCAGCGCAAGCGGGGAAACGGCGCCGACCTTGAACCCCGTGTGCCCCGCCACGTCCTCCGGGCCGGCGAGCCGTACCTTTCGTCCTCCGCGCAGCGTCTTCACCTTTTTCAGATCCACCCGCAGG
>JBAUKK010000068.1:0-8937 GCA_049577645.1 Candidatus Deferrimicrobiaceae bacterium | reverse complement strand
ACCGTCACCAGCGTAGCGGGGTTCGCGAGAGGCGACCTCGTCCTCATTCGAAACGACCAGAGCGCCGACATGTTCGAGATTACGCAGACGCCTTCCGCGCCGACGCTGAACTTCGACGTCGGCGGCTCGACGAATCTGTACAACAGCCTGTCGGCCCACACCCCGTTTTCCGGGTACGTGGGCGGGGACACCGTATCCAAGGCCCGTTTCGTCCGGTACTTCATCGACGACGTGACGGATCCGGACCACCCGACGCTGATGCTCGCCAAGATGACCGGCGCCGCCCAGCCGCTGGCGGACGACATCGAGGACATGCAGATCCAGTACGGTCTCGACACGGACGGCGACTTCGTCGTGGACACCGTGGTGAATGCCCCGACGGCGGCGCAGGCCTCCCAGATCAAGCAGGTGCGGCTGTTCCTTTCCGCCCGGACCCGCATGACGGAGAAAGGGTGGCAGGATGCGCGGCCGGCGCTGGCGGACAGGGCGGCGGGTGCCGCCGACAGTTACCGGCGCAGGGCCATCGAGAACGGGATCGCGATCGACCTGAGAAATCCCGGGTAGAAGAGGGGAAGAGAATGAAAAACGAACGCGGGAGCGCACTGGTCATAACCCTGATGCTTCTCCTGATCCTGACGGCGATCGGGATCTACGCCGTGAACACCGCCACCACCGAGATCGACGTCACCCTGCAGTCGAAGGTGGGAACGGTGACGCTCAACGCCGCCGAAGCCGGGACCTACGTGGCCATCGACCAGATCCCGAACATCGTTTCGGCGTTTCCCGGGACGCTGTCGAACAGCGCCGCGTACACCGTGACGTCCCTGTTCACGGGGGAGATGAGCATCGTGCCGGGGTACGGCGTGAACTACCGATTTGCGAATTTCCAGACGAACAGCCAGGGAAACGCTCCCCCGCCGTTCGTCGCGCAAAGGACGATCGTGGCGGTCGCCAATTACGGACCGATCCCCATCGGGACGATGTATTGATCCGGAGCAGGCAGGAAGGAGAAGGGAAATGAAAAGGACCAGGAAGATGATTAGGATCGGAATATGCCGGTGGATGATTCCGCTGATCGCGGTCGTCCTTATGGCTCCGTTCTCCGTCCTCGCTGACGATACGGAGCTGTTCTCCACGAGGGCCAACCCGAACGTGCTGCTGATGCTCGACACCACCGGCTCGATGTCCACCGTGGACCCGGGTGTGACCGGCGTCGGGAACCTCGACGGTCAAGGGAGCGCCAACACGCGGATGGACATCCTCTGGAAAGTCGTGTATTCGCTGCTGAACGCCGATCTGAGCATACCGTCCAGTACGGCTTCCTATTCCACTACCGTCCGGTCCGGGTTCTCGGCCGGATACCAGACCCGGATCCGCGTCAATTCCAACAATTGGAACTCGTTTCCGAATTCGGGCACGATCCAGGTCGGGAGCGGGGGAAGCGTCGACACCGTCACCTACTCGAGCAAATCGGTTTCGAGAGGGAGATACTATTTCAATTTCTCGCCCGCGACCAATTTCACCTACAGTCACCCGCAAAACGACCGGGTTTCCTATTCTGTAGGATCAAGCTATTCGGCTCCCTATCCGGTAAATCACACCGAGGCGGTCGGTTCGGACTTTTGGAACAATATTACCTCGGACGATGAAGGAGAGCTCAAGGCGCGCATCGGACTTATGACCTTCACCACGAATTCTTCCGCCACCTCGGTACAGATCAACGTCCGGAACCAGATAGGCTCCTCGTCCCCGAACGCCTCGCCGTTTTCGTCGCCCACCCGGTATTCGGATGTCTGGGAAAGCGTCACGGACTACGCGTACGCTTCGGGCGGCACTCCCACCGCACAGGCGCTAAATGCATCCCAGAACTTCTTCACGGGGGCGTACGACTCTACCACCCCCTGCAGGAAAAATTTCGCGATCCTCATCACCGACGGGGAGGATACGATGGGCCTTCCCGGGTACGGCAACGGGTACGGCCCGAATTACTATCCCGGCGGAACGTTTAATTCCGACGGGTCTCCCACGGGAAGCAACCCGGGGCAGGTCACCCGGAACAACCAGGTCATCCAGGCAGCGGCTGATCTCAAGACGCAGGGGTACGAGCTGTTTTCGGTCGGCGTCGGGGTCAGCGGGAACCAGGCGCATCTGCGCGTGCTGCGCGAGGTCCTGCGCAGGGCTGCCGAGCAGGCAGGCGTGACGGGGACGACCGCGGAGTTCAACGCCATCGGAGCCTCCGGTGACAACACGGCCCGTGCCGACGGGAAGGCGTTTTTCGCCACGGACGCCACCGAACTTGCCACAGCGCTTACCAATATATTCAAGCAAATAACCCTTGGAACCTATTCTTTTACATCACCCACGGTTCTTTCCGTGAGAACCGTCGACAGGAACGAATTGTATCTGGCGAGCTTCCAGCCCACGACCCCGCCCGCCACGTTTTGGCCGGGATCGCTCAAGGCGCATACGATCAACGCGGACAACACCGTGACGTTCCGGTGGGACGCGGCCACCGCGCTTCAATCGAAGTCCCCGGCGGTCAGGGAGATCTTTACGGGCATGTTCGACAACGTCTCCTTGGTCTGGTCCCGGGAGGAATTCAAGACGAACAAGATATCCCCGGCGGACCTCGGTGTTCCCGACACGGCGACAAGGGATGCCGTCGTAAATTACCTGCGGGGCAACAACCACGACAACAACTCGAAACTGGGGGATATCTTTCACTCCAAGCCGGTCCTGGTGGGGGCCCCCTCGGCGTTCCACGTGGACGAGGGGTATTCCTCTGCGGTGCCGTCCTCCGGCACAAGTTTCCTGGACGCCAAGAAGTACCGGCGCCATGTGATATACGCCGGGGCGAACGACGGGATGCTGCACGCCTTCCAGGCGGGCGACTACAACTCCTCGACGGGGCTGTTCACGTCGAATGACACCGGCGAGGAGATCTTCGGGTATATTCCGAATTCCTTGCTGACGTCTCTGAGCATCGCCGTCCCGTCGGACGCCACGTCCCACTGCTACCACGTGGATTCCGCCCCGCGCATCGCCGACGTCTGGTGGGACGCCGGCAGCAAGGACGGGGTCAAGCAATCCGCCGAGTGGCACACGGTGCTGGTCGCCGGTCTGCGCAGGGGCGGGGAGGCGTATTTCGCCCTCGATGTGACGAACCCCGGTTCCGGCGCCACCAGTAATTATCCGGCAGTGCTCTGGGAATACAACGATACAGGCGTGCTGGGGGAAACCTGGTCCGAACCGTACATCGGAAAGGTGAAGATCCAGGAAACCAGTACGTCGGCCGTGATCGACCGGTACGTCGCGATCGCGGGGGGCGGAAAGTCCGACTCGGGTACGATCGGGAACTCGCTGCTGGTCTTCGACGTCGCGAACGGTACGGTATTGAAGCAGTTCTCCGGGCCGACCGCCGAAATCGTCGCTTCCCCTTCGGCCGTCCTGGACAGCATGGGGTATATCCGGTTCATCTACGTCCCGGATATTGATGGAAACTTGTGGAAATTCGATTTCCGGACGACGGGGACCAATTTCGGAGGCACCCCGTTGGCGGAGTGGACGGCGCACAAGATCTTTCAGCCGATCGCGGGCGGGCAGCCGGTGTATAACCGGGTGGAGGCCGCCGACGTGAATGCCAGTGGGACCACGAGGTACCTCTATTTCGGTACGGGGGACCGGGAAAATCCCATCTCCAGCGGCAGTTCCGGGAAATTCTATGCCATCAAGGACACCGATTCCTTCACGGGCCTGATCGATGAATCGGTAAGCGGGCACCTTGCGGACCTGACCGGCAGCATTACCAGCGCCGGGGGCGGCACGATGGGGACGTACGGGTGGAAGATCGTTCTCGGGAATATCGCCTCGACCACGAACGACAGCAGTACCCACGCCGGGGAGAAGGTCCTTTCCGACCCGCTCGTGTTCTTCAACAGGGTCTATTTCACGACCTACACCCCCAACTCCACCGATCCGTGCAGCGGGGGCGGGATCGCCCGTGTCTACGGCCTGAATTATCTGACGGCCGGGGCGGGGATGGAGCCCCTTGCCGCCCTTGGGGAAACCGGGACGAAGGTTCCTACCCACGTATACACGGACAAGGGGATGCCTTCGAGCCCGGCCCTGTCGATCAATCCAGGAGGGCAGTCCTCCGTGTTCATCGGATTTTCCGACGGATCGTACCAGGAAATCGCGATCGAATCGCCGCCGAAGAGCAAATTCATTCGCTCCTGGCAGGAGCAATTCTAGGGGAACCCATGGGACACGACACGGTACGGGGAATCGGGTTTGCCATCATCCTTCTCTTCCTTTCCGGAGGATGCTCGAGGAACGATGCTCCGGTTTCCCCGTCGCGGGGTGCTTCCCCCGAGCCGGCTACGGCCTCGGTATCCGACGGAGTCTCACCCGGCGGAACGGCACGCGAACCTGCAAGCCAGACGGTCGGGGAGACGGCCCGCACGGGGAGGATCGATGTGAGAATATCGCCGTCCTTTCCGTCCCGGAAATCCCCGCCCCTGCTTCTCGTCGAGGGCGTGCCGGGGGAAAAACCCCGGGAATTCCGGGAAGTCGCATGGCTTGTGAACGGGATTTCGTACGGGGGGGGCGAGAGGATGGACCCCGAACTGTTTCGAAAGGGGGACCGGATCGGGGCTCGAGGAACGGTCCGGGTCGGGGAAGAGGTAGTCTCTTTTGAAACCAGGGAAGTCGTCGCGGGGAACTGCCCCCCGGAGATCGGGACCGTGCGCCTGGAACCGAAGGCGCCTACCACGGGGAACAAGGTGAAGGCATTGGCCACGTCCTCCGACCCCGACGGAGACCCGGTGACCTTGAAATACCAATGGTTCGTCGATGACACGGAGGTGCCCGGGGAAGGGGAGGAGCTGACCCTGGCCGGGGTGAAAAAGGGATCCTGGGTCCACGTTCGGGTTTCCACGAACGACGGCGCCGCGGAAGGTTCCTGGAAATTTTCCCCGAAACACAGGGTGGTGAACTCCCTTCCCGTGGTGAAAAGCAGCCTTCCGGCCGAGGTTCCTCCCGACAGGAGATTTTCCTACCGGATCGTGGCGGAGGATCCGGACGGGGACACCCTCACCTACGACCTGGTGAAATCCCCTCCCGGGATGGTGCTTTCCGGATCCACGCTGGAATGGGACGTGCCCGACGAGATTCTCGGGAAGATGGTGGAAAT
Organism: Candidatus Deferrimicrobiaceae bacterium; assembly: GCA_049577645.1. Lineage (GTDB taxonomy): Bacteria > Desulfobacterota > Deferrimicrobia > Deferrimicrobiales > Deferrimicrobiaceae > CSP1-8. Next base: position 3,746 of record JBAUKK010000068.1, on the reverse strand, counting down.
CGTGGTGAATATTTCGGATGGAGACGGAGGCCAGACGATCTGCACCCTCTCCATGAACATCCATGCCCGGAAGAGCGGCAATCCCGATGAAACCCTCCGCAGGACAGGGAGATGAATTGCGGATGCCTGCCGTCAGTCTTCCCGGCCGCGGAGACTATGACTCTTCACAGGTAGGGGGATGGTATGAAAAACGACATTACGGGTCACAGGCGTAGATGGTACAGAGGGATGATCGCAGGCGTGACGGTGTTCCTGGTTGCGACCTCCCTGGGACTTGCCGGGCCGGCATTCTCCGGCGACCTCCGGGTGGTCAACGGCGTCGTCAACAACGTGTCGGGAAACCATATTCTTCTGGACGGCGAGCCGTATGACGTCGCCGGCGTTCCCGTGATCGCGAAGGGTTCCGGCAACCGGGGGAAGAAAGCGGGTATCGGACAGGGGGATATGGTGGAGTTGTCCCTGCGGGACGGCAAGGTCGTCTCCATCAGGAATTTTGGAGCCGTATTGCAGTAAGGCACGGTTCGCATCGGGGATGTTTCGGGTGGCACGCGGGGTTTCTTGCCACTGTCTCGCTCCTTAGACTATAGTAATCCGCACGATGAAACCGGGCAGGAAAACGCGCCGGATACGGGTGGGAACCGTATCCGTGGGCGGCGGCGCCCCCGTCTCCGTGCAGAGCATGACGAAGACGGACACGGGGAACGTGGGCTCCACGGTGGCGCAGATCCGCTCCCTTGCGCGAGAGGGTTGCGAGATCGTCCGGGTGGCGGTGCCGGACGAGTCCGCCGCGCGTGCCTTCCGCCGGATCAAATCGTCCTCTCCGATCCCGGTGATCGCCGACGTGCATTTCCATCACCGGATCGCGATCGCGTGTGCGGAGGCCGGGGCGGACGGGCTGCGGATCAACCCGGGGAACATCGGGGGCGAGGCCAAAACCATCGAAGTGCTGCGCGCGGCGCGGTCGTGCCGGATCCCCGTCCGCATCGGCGTGAACGCGGGCTCGCTGGAGAAGGACATCCTGGCGAAGTACGGGGGGCCAAGCCCCCGCGCTCTGATGGCGAGCGCTACCCGTGCCGTCCGGTTGTGCGAAAAGGCCCGCTTCACGCAGGTGAAATTCTCCCTCAAGGCGTCGGACGTTCCCGCAACGGTCGAGGCGTACCGGCTCTTCGCGAAGAAGTTTGATTATCCCCTCCACATCGGGGTGACCGAGGCGGGCACTCCCTTCTCGGGCACGGTCCGATCGGCCGTGGGGCTTGGGATCCTCCTCGCGGAAGGGATCGGGGACACCCTTCGGGTTTCGATCACAGGGCCTCCCGAGGAGGAGGTCCGTGTAGGGTGGCAGATCCTCAAAAGCCTCGGAATCCGGAAGCGGGGCCCGGAGTTCCTCTCCTGCCCGACGTGCGGGCGGGTCTCGATCGACGTCACGGGGATCGCGACGGAGGTGGAGAGGCGTCTCTCCCGGCTGCCGGTACCTCTTAAAGTGGCGGTCATGGGGTGCGCCGTGAACGGCCCGGGAGAGGCGAGGGAGGCCGATGTGGGGGTGGCCGGGGGCCGGGGGGAGGGCCTCATCTTCGTGCGGGGGGAGATCGTCAAGAAGGTGAAGGAGAAGGATATCGTCGCCGAGGTCGTGCGGCTTGCCGAGCGGCTGGCAGCGGACGGAAGGAGAACGTGTTGATCCGGTACTCGGGATATCTCATGCCGACGACGAAGGAAATTCCCTCCGATGCGGAGGTGGCAAGCCACCGGCTGATGCTCCGCGCGGGTCTCATCCGCAAGGTGGCGTCGGGAATCTACAACTACCTCCCCGCGGGGTTGCGGATAATTCGTAAAGTCGAGACGATCATCCGGGAGGAGATGGACCGTGCGGGTGCGCAGGAAGTGCTGATGCCCGCCGTCATCCCGGCGGAACTATGGAAAGAGAGCGGCCGATGGGACGCGTACGGGAAGGAGCTGCTCCGGTTCCGGGACCGGGCCGACCGGGAGTTCTGCCTCGGTCCGACCCACGAGGAGGTGATCACCGACCTGGTCCGGCGGGAGGTCCACTCGTACCGGCAGCTTCCCTTGAACCTCTACCAGATCCAGGACAAGTTCCGCGACGAGATTCGACCGAGGTTCGGGCTGATGCGCGGAAGGGAGTTCTTCATGAAGGACGCCTACTCGTTTGACACGGACGAGGAGTCGGCCGCCGGGACGTACCGGAAGATGTACGAGGCATACTGCCGGATTTTCCGGAGGATGGGACTTGACTTCCGGGCCGTCGAGGCGGACACGGGGGCGATCGGGGGGAGCAGCTCCCACGAGTTCATGGTGATCGCGGAGTCGGGAGAGGACGCGATCGTTTCCTGCGACCGCTGCGAATATTCCGCCAACGTGGAAAAGGCGGAATGTTCCCCGGAAACAACCGATTTCCCCTCCCCCCCCGAAGCGGGATCCCCCCGAAAGGTGCCCACGCCGGGCAAACGGACCATCGGGGAGGTGTCCGCGTTTCTGGGCCTCGATCCGGGCCTCCTGATCAAGACGCTCCTGTTCGAGACGGACAAGGGGGACGTGGCCGTCGCCCTTTCGGGAAAGCACGAGGTAAACGAGGTAAAAGTGAAGAATTTCCTCGGCGCGGAATGGGTGAAACTGGCCGGCGAAGAGCGTGTGCGCGAATTGACCGGAGCCCCGTCGTGTTACGCGGGGCCGGTCGGATTGGGCGTGCGGCTGCTGGCGGACCACTCGGTCCGGCGTATCGCCTCCGGGGCGACGGGGGCCAACGAGCGCGACGCCCACCTGGTCGATGTCGTTCCCGGCAGGGATTTCCGCCCCGAGGCATACGCCGACATGCGACTCGTCGCGGAAGGGGACCGTTGCCCCCGGTGCCCGGGGTCCCTGCGCGTTTCGCGGGGAATCGAGGTGGGGCACGTGTTCCGGCTGGGGACCAAATACAGCAAGTCGCTTTCGGCCACCTACCTGGACGCCGGCGGAAAAGAGCAGCTGATCGTGATGGGATGCTACGGCATCGGCGTGGGGAGGACCGCAGCCGCCGCCATCGAGCAGCACCACGACCAGGACGGGATCCGGTGGCCGATATCGATCGCACCGTTCGAGGTGTGCGTGCTGCCCGTGAACATGAAAAACGCCGGGCTGCGAAACGAGGCGGAACGGGTGGCGGAAGAGGTTTCCGGCGAAGGGATCGAGGTGCTGTTCGACGACCGGGAGGAGAGGCCGGGCATCAAGTTCAAGGATGCGGACCTGGCCGGCATTCCGCTGCGCGTGACGTTCGGGGAGAAGAACTACGAGGCGGGCTTCGCGGAGATCCGGGACAGGAAAACGGGAGAAACCGAACGGATCCCGCTTGCCGGGATCACCCGCCGGGTATGCGCGGCCGTGGAGGAGAAAAGGAAGGAGTGCATCCCGTGAAGGAACGGATCATCGTGGCGCTGGACACCGATTCCCCGGAATCCGCTTTTTCGATCGTCAAGACCCTGGCGGGAGAAGTGGGGATGTTCAAGGTGGGGATGGAACTCTTCCCTCGGGGGGGGGCCGACATCGTGCACAGGATCCGCAACGCAGGCGCGGAGGTCTTCCTTGACCTGAAGTTTCACGACATCCCGAACACGGTCGCCGGGGCTGTCCGCTCCGCCGCGGCGCTGGGGGTCCGGTTCGCCACGGTGCACGCCTCCGGGGGAAGGCAGATGCTTGCCAGCGCGGCGGAAGCCGCCAGGGGAACGGGGACGACGGTTCTCGCCGTCACGGTCCTCACC
>JBAUKK010000067.1:0-20042 GCA_049577645.1 Candidatus Deferrimicrobiaceae bacterium | reverse complement strand
GGACGGCGACATGAGCACCAACGACACGGCGGCGATTTTCGCCAACGGCGCCTGCGGGCTCCCGCGGCTCGAGGGGATGGATCTCGGCGGTTTTGCCGGGGCGCTTCGGGAGCTGCTGCTCGACCTGGCGCTGATGATCGTCCGCGACGGGGAGGGGGCGACGCGTGTCGTGCGGATATCGGTGAAAGGGGCAAGGAGCGACAGGGACGCGGAATCGGCCGCCCGCGCCGTGGCGACGTCCCCGCTGGTAAAGACCGCGGTTTTCGGAGCGGACCTCAATTGGGGCCGCGTGATCGCCGCCGTCGGGCGGTCCGGGACCGCCATCGACCCGGGCCGCGCCGAGGTGTCCTTCGCCGGGGAAAAGGTGATGCGCCGGGGCATGGAGATCGACCCCCAGGCAGTGCGCCGGGCGGTCCCGAAGATCCGGAAACAGGCGTACGGGATCGACGTGGATTTGGGGCTGGGCAAGGGCAGCTATTTCGTCTTCTTCTCGGACCTGGGGCACGACTACATCCGGATCAATGCCGGTTGCCGGACGTGAGGGGCGCCCATTAATTCTTGAGAATCCCGAATCGTTTATGATACATATGTCAGGTTAGCCGTTTATCTCCCACGGGCGGGACTTTCCCCGGGGTGCCCCGGTGCGACCGGGGTGGATGGGGAAGGGTGGAACGCCCGGAGGAACAACCCCGAAACGAGGAGGAAGGGAAGACATGGCAAACGGGCAAGGTTCGGTCATCACGATGAAGCAGCTGCTGGAGGCGGGGGTCCACTTCGGTCACCAGACGAAGAGGTGGAACCCGAAAATGAAGAGGTACATCTTCACCGCCCGCAACGGGATTTACATCATCGACCTCCAGCAGACGGTGAAGATGTTCCGTGCCGCTTACGATTTCGTCCGGGACTTGGCGGCGGAGGGGAAGACGGTCCTGTTCGTGGGAACCAAGAAGCAGGCCCAGGAGGCCGTCGAGGAGGAGGCGAAGCGCGCGGGCACTCCGTACGTGAATGTCCGGTGGCTGGGAGGCATGCTCACCAACTTCCAGACGATCCGCAAGAGCCTCGACCGGCTCCAGAAGCTTACGGACATGACCATGGACGGCACGGCCGACAAACTCCCCAAGAAGGAAGTGCTCAAGCTCGCCAAGGAGCGCGTCAAGCTGGAGAAGGTGCTGGGCGGCATCAAGGATCTGCGGCGCGTTCCCGACGCCATCTTCGTCGTCGATCCCTCGCGTGAGGAGATCGCGGTCCTGGAGGCGAGGAGGCTTTCGATACCGATCATCGCCATCGTCGACACCAACTGCGACCCGGACCTTGTGGACTACATCATCCCGGGGAATGACGACGCTATCCGGGCGATCAAGCTGTTTCTGGGAAAGGTCGCGGACGCGATTATCGAGGGGAAGGCTGCGTACGAGGAGAAGACGGCGTCGGCGGCGGACAAGGAAGCCGAAGCGCCGGAAATCACGATGGCGCTTATCTCCACGGAGGAAGAGACTGCGGAGGAAAGCGCAGCCGGAACGATTCCCGCCGCGGCGGAGGAATAACCTCCGCAAGACCGCCAATCGACCGAGAGAGGACTGACGATGCAGATAACCGCGGAAATGGTACGCGAGCTGCGCGAGAAGACCGGCGCGGGGATGATGGATTGCAAGAAAGCCCTCACCGAATCGGGAGGGGACACGGAGGCCGCTGTCGATGTGCTCCGGAAGAAAGGGCTGGCCGCAGCGGCCAAGAAGGCGTCGAGGATCGCTTCCGAAGGGACCGTCACCGCCCACGTCGCAGCGGAATCCGCGACGCTTGTCGAGATAAACTGCGAGACCGACTTCGTCGCCAAGACCGACGATTTCCAGGAATTTGCGAGGCAGGTGGCCGCGACGGTGAACGGGAAGGGACCGAAGGACGTCGAGGAATCGCTGCTCCTCCCGGGGGAAGGGGGAGTTCCCCTGGGAACCATGCTCAACGAGAAGGTGGCGAAGATCGGGGAGAAGATCTCGTTCCGCCGATTCGCGCGCTTCGCCTTGCCGGCGGGAGCCAGCGGGGTGGCCGTTCCCTATATCCACGCGGGGGGGAAGATCGGGGTTCTGGTGGAACTCCTCGGCGCAGGGCCGGACGACGCGGAGTTCGTTGCGCTCGGCAAGGACATGGCGATGCAGGTCGCCGCAGCGAACCCTCTGTACGTTTCCCGGGAGGATGTCCCGATGGCGGCGGTCGAGCGGGAGAAGGTGATCTACCGCGAGCAGGCGCTCGCTGCGGGGAAGCCGGAGAAGATCCTGGACCGTATCGCCGAGGGAAAGCTCGAGAAGTACTACGGCGATTTCTGCCTGCTGGAGCAGTCCTTTATCAAGGATCCCGAACGCACCGTGAACGCCCTGCTGAAGGAGATGGCCGCGAAAAGCGGAGTCGCCGTTCGCGTCGCCCGGTTCGCCCGGTTCCAGGTGGGGGAGGGGATGGAGAAGCGTTCCGACGATCTGGCCGCGGAAGTGGCGAAGCAGCTGAACCGGGGGTAATCCCCCCCCGTGCCCGGAGGGTCCGTGGGAAAACCGGTGTACCGACGCATCCTGCTGAAGTTGTCGGGCGAGGCCCTCTTGGGCAAACATGCATACGGGATCGATGACAGCATCCTCGCGGATCTGTCGAAGGAGATCCGGGAGATCATTTCCCTGGGCGTCCAGGTCGCCCTGGTGGTGGGAGGCGGGAACATCTTCCGGGGGATACAGACGAGCCGCGAGTACGGCATCGACCGCGTCTCCGCCGACTACATGGGGATGCTCGCGACCGTCATCAACAGCCTGGCGCTGCAGGAGAGGCTGGAGCGCGACGGGGTGATGACGCGTGTCCTCTCCGCCATCGAGATGCGGTCGATCGCCGAGCCGTACATCCGGCGGCGCGCGCTGCGGCACCTGGAAAAAGGAAGAGTGGTCATTTTCGCCGCGGGCACCGGCAACCCGTACTTCACGACGGACACCGCCGCCGCGCTCCGCGCGATGGAGATCAACTCGGACGCCATTCTGAAGGCCACCCGGGTCGACGGGGTTTATGACAAGGACCCGCTGCTCCATAAGAAAGCGAAGAAATTCAGGGAGCTTACCTACATCGATGTCCTGCAGAGAAACCTCAAGGTGATGGACGCCACGGCGATATCCCTGTGCATGGACAACGACCTTCCGATCGTCGTATTCAATCTGACGAAGAGGGGGAACATCCGGAGGGTGGTCATGGGGGAGAAGATCGGCACCGTGGTCCGGGGAGGTCACTAGTGGAAGCACTTTTCAAGGAAACGGGCGGGAAGATGGCGAGATCCATCGACGCCTTCCGGAAAGAACTGGGGAAGATCCGGACGGGGAGGGCGTCTTTTTCCCTCCTGGACGGGATCAAGGTGGACTATTACGGGACCCTCACTCCGCTGGCGCAGGTCGGCACCCTCTCCGTCCCGGAGAGCAGGCTGATCACGGTCACCCCCTGGGACGCCAAGATGGTCGGTCCGATCGAAAGGGCAATCCAGGCGAGCGGCCTGGGACTCAACCCTTCCAGCGACGGGAAGATCGTCCGCATTCCCATCCCCCCCCTGACCGAGGAGCGGCGCAAGGACCTCGTCAAGGTGGTAAAAAAGATGGCTGAGGAGGCGCGGATCGCGATCCGGAACATCCGGCGCGATTCGATCGACCGGATCAAGGAGAGCGAAAAAAAGAAGGAGATCTCGGAGGATGAGATGAAGCGGTGGCAGGACCGGATCCAGAAGGAAACGGACAGCTACGTCAAGAAGATCGACGAGATCCTGAAGTCGAAGGAACAGGAGATCATGGAGGTCTGAACGCCACACGTCGGGCCCTTTCCGTCATACGGAAACAGCAAAAAGGAGGAAACACGGCATGGCCATCATCATCAACGACGAGTGCACCGCCTGCGGATCCTGTCTGGACGCCTGCCCGGCCGGAGCGATCGTCGAGGGCGAGAAGTACAAGGTGACCGATGAATGCACCGAGTGTCTTGCCTGCGTCGAGACCTGCCCGACCGGGGCCATCGTCCAGGTCTAGGACGCTTCCGCCGGGACTCGAAGACAAGCCTGCATGAAAAGCGGCGGACCCCCTGCATCCGCCCTTCCGCGGCACGTGGCCATCATCATGGATGGAAACGGACGGTGGGCCAGCCTTCGCGGACTGCCTCGCGTGGAAGGGCACCGGATGGGAATCCGCTCCGTCCGGGCAGTCGTGGAGTGCGCGCGGGAAATCGGCATCTCCTTCATCACCCTGTACGCGTTCTCCTCTGAAAACTGGGGGCGCCCCCGGCCCGAGGTGGCCACCTTGATGGGTCTTCTCCGGGAGTTTCTGGTCGATGAGCTACCCGACCTCAACCGGCACGGGATCCGGCTGAACGTCATCGGAGAGATAAGGCAGCTTCCTCGCCACGTCCGCGGGGTGCTTGACCGGACGCTGGCGGCCACCGGGAAAAACAGCGACATGACGCTCACCCTGGCGCTGTCCTATGCCGGGAGGCGCGAGATCGTGCGGGCGGCCCGGATGCTGGCCGAGGACGCGGCGGCGGGGAAGATCGTTCCGGGGTCGATTACGGACGAGGATTTCGCCGGAAGGCTGGACACGGCCGGGATTCCCGATCCCGACCTGGTGATCCGGACCAGCGGGGAGGTCCGAATCAGCAATTTCCTCCTTTGGCAGGCGGCTTACGCGGAGTTCGTGTTCACCGACGTCCTTTGGCCTGATTTCGGGAAGGCGGAGTTTCTCGCCGCCCTCGAGGAGTATTCGCACCGCGATCGCCGCTTCGGACTGACGGCGGAAGAGGGGAAACGTTCCCCGGACGACTTGTGACCGTGCTCGGGAAACGGATTCTCACCGCAGTCTTGCTGCTTCCCCCCCTCGTGGGGGTAGTAATGTTCGGAAAGGGTTGGCCCTTCGCGCTGCTGGTGGGAGCGGTGACCATTCTCTGCTCCCGAGAGTATTTCCGGTTCTTCTTCTCTTCCGCCCGGGACAGGTGGTCCGGCGTGGTGTTGGCCGTTCTGGTCTATCTCTCCGGCATTCTGCTGCCGTTCCAGGCGACGGCGGCGGCCGTGCTGTGCTGCGTCTCCCTGGGAGCGTTTCTTTTCCCGGCAGGCGGGAAGTCCCACGCAGAGATGGCGCGGAGAATCGCGCTTGCGACGCTCGGCGCGATCTACATCGGAGGATTCCTGTCCACCTATCCCCGTACCATCGCGCTCCCGGCCGGAGAGCGCTGGGTTTTCCTGGGTCTCGTGGTGGTCTTCGCGGGGGATATCTTCGCCTATTTTGTCGGAAAGGGGATCGGGAAGCGTCGTCTTTCGCCGGGCATCTCTCCCAACAAGACGGTTGAGGGTGCCCTCGGGGGGCTGGCGGCGAGCATCGTTCTGGGTACTGTCTACGGAGCTCTGTTCCTCCCCCAGGTTCCCTCCTGGTTTGTTTCCCTCGTCTCTGCGGTGGCAGGGATCGCGGGGCAGGCCGGAGATCTCTTTGAATCGCTTCTCAAGCGCGCCGCGGGGGTGAAGGACAGCGGCACGCTCCTGCCGGGACACGGGGGGATGTTCGACCGGGTGGACGCGGTCATCTCTGCGGGGCCGGTGCTGTACCTGCTCGCGCTGCTCGCACCGCTCGCGGGAGGGACGGGATGAGAACGGCCAGAGGAGTTGCCGTCCTGGGTTCCACCGGCTCGGTGGGCCGGAACGCCCTCGATGTGATCGCGAAATTTCCGAAGAGGTTCCGGGTGACCGCGCTTTGTGCGGGAAAGAACGTGGCGGAGCTCACCGAGCAGGCACGCCGTTTCCGCCCTCCCATCGTGTGTCTTTCCGAAGAGGTTTCCGTCTCCCGACTGGGGGGTCTCCCCCCCGGAACGCGCGTCCTGTACGGGGAGGAGGGGATGTCCGAGGCGGCCTGCGCCGAGGGGACGGACATCGTCCTGGCCGCCGCCGCCGGAGTGACGTCCATCCACCCCGTTATCGAGGCCGCCCGGAAGGGAAAACGGATTGCCCTGGCGAACAAGGAGCTGCTCGTGATGGCGGGGAAGTTCCTCGTGGAGGCCGCGAGGACGGGAGGGGGCGAAATCCTTCCCGTCGACAGCGAGCACTCCGCGGTATTCCAGGCGATCGAGGGGCACAGGAAGGAGGACATCTCCCGGATTATTCTCACGGCCTCGGGAGGACCTTTCCGTAACCGTACCTTCCGGCAGATGCGCCGCGTGACGGTGGAGGAGGCGCTCGGGCACCCCGTATGGCGGATGGGTGCGAAGATCTCGATCGACTCCGCCACCATGATGAACAAGGGATTCGAGGTGATCGAGGCCACGTGGCTCTTCGATATCCCCCCGGGAAAGATCGACGTCCTCATCCACCCCCAGTCGATCGTGCACTCGATGGTGGAGTACCGGGACGGCAGCCTGATCGCGCAATTGGGCGTCCCCGACATGCGGATCCCCGTGGGATACGCCCTGTCGTATCCCGAGCGGCTCCCGTTGGAACTGCCCCGGCTGCTCCCGCATCGAATGGATGGCTGGGCCTTCGAGCCCCCAGACAGGAAGAGATTTCCGGCCCTCCCATTGGCGTACGCCGCTGCCGCGTCCGGGGGGACTGCGCCCGCAATGCTCAACGCGGCAAACGAGGTCGCGGTCGATGCGTTTCTCAAGGGTCGAATCCGCTTCACGGACATCGTGAGGGTAGGAGAGACCATGATGGCGGTATGGCGCAGGGAGAAAAGGCCTGTTACCCTGAAGAAGGTGCTCCGCGTGGACGCAGAGGCAAGGGAAGAGGCGTCCCGCATCATATCCCAGACCAGGAGACCAAGCAGACCGTGATCTATTTCCTGTCCTTTCTCGTCGTTCTGGGCATTCTCATCTTTGTGCACGAATTCGGACACTTCATCGTTGCCCGTCGGCTCGGCGTGGGGGTCACGAAGTTCTCATTCGGGTTCGGGCCGAAACTCGCGGGGATCCGGAGAGGGGAAACCGAGTACCTGATTTCCGCCATACCGCTTGGAGGGTACGTCAAGCTCGTGGGCGAAAACGACGGGGACGAGGTCCCCCCCGAGGAGCGGGAGAAGGCGTTTTACCACAAGCCGGTCTGGGTGAAGATGGCGGTTGTGGCCGCCGGCCCCATCGCGAACCTTCTGTTTGCGTTTCTCGTGTTCTGGGTAGTCTTTCTGAGCGGTGTCCCCACGCTGACTCCGAAAATCGGGGACGTGATGCCGGATACTCCCGCGGCGCGGGCGGGGCTCCAGCCCGGCGACCTTGTCGTCCGGGTGGGAGAAAAGGAAATCGCCACGTGGGAGGAACTCGCCGCCGGGATCCGGGCATCGGGGGCCGGCAAGGAACTGCCTCTTACCGTCCGCCGCGGGGAGGAGGAGTTCCGGGTGACCGTCCTGCCGGAAATCCGGGAAGGACGCACCATTTTCGGCGAGAAGGTCGACGGGCCCAAGATCGGCGTGGTGGCCAGCGATGAGGTTTTCCAGCGAAAAATCAACCCCGTGGCCGCCATCGGCCGCGCCGCCGAGGAGACGGGGAGGATCATTCAGCTGACCGTGCTCACCGTGGTGAAGCTCGTCATGCGGGTCATCCCCTCCAATACTCTCGGGGGGCCCCTTCTGATCGCGCAGATTGCGGGAGACCAGGCCAGACAGGGGATTTCCCCGTTCATCTACTTCCTTGGATTGCTGAGCGTGAACCTGGGGATCCTGAACCTCCTTCCCATCCCGATCCTCGATGGAGGTCACCTCCTCTTCTTCTCGATCGAGGCGCTGCGGCGGAAACCCCTCACCCCCCAGGCGAGGATGATGGCGCAACAGGTAGGGCTCGCCGTGATTCTCATGCTCACCGCGCTCGTTTTCTACAACGACATCGCCCGCCTGATCGCCGGGTAGCTGCTTGATCCTGGCCATCGAATCGTCGACGCCGTGCGGAAGCGTCGCACTCGTCTCCGGGGGGCGCGTTCTGGGGGAGACGGTGCTCCCCCGGGAAAAGCAGGTATCCGGGACGTTTCTCGCCGCCATCGACCGTCTTTTCGAAGAGTCGGGCCGGGGGACGGGCGGAGTCACGCACGTGGCGGTTTCGGCGGGCCCCGGATCGTTCACCGGGCTTCGCGTCGGGATGGCTGCCGCGAAGGGATTCTGCTTCGGGTGGGGCCTGCCCATCGTTCCCGTCCCGACGCTGCACGCACTGGCATCGCGCTTTCTTGCGAACGAGGTGCCTGTGTGCCCTGTGCTCGACGCGAAGAAGAAGGAGGTCTACGCGGGAGTCTTCCGCTGGCAGGGGGGAGAGTGCCTCCGCGCCGCCCCCGACGCCGCCGTGCCCCCGGACGTTCTCCCGGACTGGTTTCCGGAAGGAAAGGTCTTTTTCTGCGGGGACGGGACGATTCCGTACGGGGAGTTGTTCCGGGCCCGGTTGGGCGGGCGCGCCCTCTTCCCCCCTCCGGGCGAGGGGTTGCCACGGGCTTCCGCGGTCGGTTTTCTGGCGGAGCGCATGGTCCGGCGGGGGGAGACGGGGGAGGCGCGAACGGTCGTGCCCGCGTATCTCCGCTTCTCGGAGGCGGAGACGCGCCGGCGTCGGGGAGGTCCCGCTGACCCGTAAATTGACAATTGACCCTCCTCTGCTACACTCAGACATCATCCCAGATCCGGAGGTGCCGATGGGGGCGCGGAACCAGGAAGAGAAAATCGCTGCGCTTGTCGAGAAGGATCCGGAGTTCAAAACCCTGGTGCAGGAACACCGCATGCTGGACGGGAAACTGAAGGAGTTCGACAGGAAAGTGTATCTTTCCTCCGACGAGGAGATGGAGCGGAAGCGGCTTCAAAAACTCAAACTGGCGAAGAAGGACAAGATCGCTCAGAGGCTATCCGGACAATAGGGACAGGGAGGGAGAACCCTCCTCCACGGGGTGCGGGCACGGACCGCAGGCGCGTTCGGGCCGGGGGAAGATCCCGGCGGGCGAAATCCCTTAGGGGGATTCCATCCCCGCGGGGGTTTTTTTTATTTACGAAGGAGCGAGTGGAATTAAAGAGATGCGGAGTGACAGGACGAAAAAGGGATTGGAGAGGATGCCCCACCGGGCGCTCTACTGCGCCGCCGGGGTTCCGCAGGCGGCGATGGGAAAGCCTTTCATCGGCGTGGCGACCTCCTTTACCGACCTGGTCCCCGGTCATGTCGGGATGCGGGCGCTGGAGCGCGTCGCGGAAAGCGGCGTGCACGCCGCGGGCGGCTACCCGTTCCTTTTCGGAGTGCCGGCGGTCTGCGACGGGATCGCGATGGGGCATCGGGGGATGCACTACTCTCTCCCCCTGCGCGAGCTGATCGCCGACATGATCGAGTCGGTGGCGGAGGCCCACGCGCTGGACGGGCTTATCCTGCTGACCAATTGCGACAAGATCACCCCCGGGATGCTCATGGCCGCGGCGCGGCTTTCCGTTCCCTCCATCGTCCTGACCGCCGGCCCGATGCTCTCGGGCAGGATGGGGGACAGGCGGCTTTCGCTCGTGTCGGATACCTTCGAGGCAGTCGGCCGGTACCAGCGGGGGGAGATCGACGCGAAGATGCTGCGCCGTCTCGAGGCCGAGGCGTGCCCGGGGGAGGGGTCGTGCCAGGGACTCTACACCGCCAACACGATGGCGTGCCTGACGGAGACTCTCGGGATGTCCCTGCCCGGGTGCGCCACCGCCCTGGCCGGCATGTCGAAGAAGCGCCACATCGGGTATGCGACGGGGAAGCGCATCGTGGAGCTGGTGCGAAAGGGGATAACCCCGCGCAAGATCCTGACGCGCGCCGCCTTCGAGAACGCCATCCGCGTCGACCTCGCACTCGGGGGGTCCTCCAACTCGGTGCTGCACCTGCTGGCCATCGCCCACGAGGCGGGCGTCGCCCTCCCGCTGTCCGAGTTCGACCGGCTGTCCCGGCAGACGCCGCAGCTCACCACCGTGACCCCGGCGGGCCCCCACATGATGGAGGACGTGGAGTTCTCCGGAGGGATTCCGGCGATCCTCAACCGGCTGCTGCCCAGGCTGAAGAAAAACCCGACCGTCTCGGGGGAGGACATCACCGCAATCGCCAGGAAGGGGCGGGTCGTGAACGACGAAATCATCCGAAAGGTTTCCGCCCCCGTGCGGCCCGAGGGGGGGATCGCGATTCTCACCGGGAACCTTGCGCCGGGGGGCGCGGTGGTCAAGCAGTCGGGAGTCGACCCCTCGATGTTCACCTTCCGGGGGAAGGCCCGCGTTTTCGGCTCCGAGGAAGCCGCCATGGCGGCTATCATGGGGGGGAAGATCCGGCCGGGCACGGTTCTGGTCATCCGGTACGAGGGACCGAAGGGGGGGCCGGGAATGCGTGAGATGCTCTCCCCCACCTCGGCGATCATGGGGATGGGTATGGGGACCAAGGTGGCCCTCATCACCGACGGGCGGTTCTCCGGAGGGACGCACGGACCGTGCATCGGCCACGTGTCCCCCGAGGCGATGGAGGGGGGGACGATCGCCCTCGTGAGGGACGGGGACGAGATCGTTCTGGACATTCCGAAAAGGAAGCTGACGCTGAACGTGCCGGCGACCGAGCTCGGCCGCCGGAAAAGATCGTGGAAAGCCCCGCCGCCGAAGGTTCGCACGGGGTACCTGGCCCGGTACGCCAAGCTGGTGGGCTCGGCGGGAACCGGCGCGGTGGTCCGGTAGGGGGCATGACGTGAAGATGACCGGCGCGGAAATGTTCGTCAAGGCGCTCGAGGACCTCGGGGTGGACGTGGTATTCGGGTACCCCGGGGGAGCGGTGCTGAACATCTACGATGCCCTGTTCGAGAACACGAAGGTCCGGCACCTGCTTGTTCGTCATGAACAGGGGGGAGTGCACATGGCCGACGGTTATGCCCGTGCCTCCGGGAAGACCGGCGTATGCCTGGTGACATCGGGCCCGGGGGCGACCAACACCGTAACGGGGATCGCCACGGCGTACATGGACTCGATCCCCGTCGTGGTGTTCTCCGGACAGGTCCCAACCCTCATGATCGGCAACGACGCGTTCCAGGAGGCCGACATCGTCGGGATCACCCGGCCCTGCACCAAGCACAATTACCTGGTCAAGCACGCGAAGGACTTGCCCCGAATCATCAAGGAGGCATTTTTTATCGCTTCCACCGGCCGCCCGGGACCCGTGCTGGTCGATATCCCGAAGGACGTCCTGACCAGCGCCGCCGAGTACCATCTCCCGAAAGAGGTGAAGCTGCGCGGCTACCACCCCACCTACGAAGGGCACCAGAGGCAGGTGGAGAACGCCGTCCGCATGCTGCTCGAGAAGGAGCGGCCCGTCGTCTATGCCGGAGGAGGGGTCATCCTCGCCGATTCGTCCCTGCTGCTCACGGAGTTCGCCCACATT
Source organism: Candidatus Deferrimicrobiaceae bacterium (assembly GCA_049577645.1). Taxonomy (GTDB): domain Bacteria; phylum Desulfobacterota; class Deferrimicrobia; order Deferrimicrobiales; family Deferrimicrobiaceae; genus CSP1-8. Next base: position 8,684 of record JBAUKK010000067.1, on the reverse strand, counting down.
CTCGGAATTCCCGTCACGACCACGCTCATGGGCCTGGGCGGTTTTCCGGGAACCGACCCGCTCTCCCTCGGGATGCTCGGGATGCACGGCACCTTCCGGGCGAACATGGCGATATCGCACAGCGACGTGATCCTCGGCATCGGGGCGAGATTTGACGACCGGGTCACGGGGAAGATCGACGAGTTCGCACCCGGGGCGAAGATCATCCACGTCGATATCGACCCGACATCGATTCAGAAGAACGTCCCCGTGAACATCCCGATCGTGGGGGACCTGAAAGACGTGCTCAAGAAGATGATCAGGCTCGTCAAGGGGACGAAGGAGGCCGCGCAGTACCGCAAGAAGATCGGTCCGTGGCGGAAGCGGATCGAGGAGTGGAAATCGACCTACCCGCTCGCGTACAAGCAGGGGAAGGGAAAGATAAAGCCCCAGTATGTGGTCGAGCAGATCTACTCGCTCACCAAGGGGAACGCGATCATCACCACGGAGGTGGGGCAGAACCAGATGTTCGCCGCCCAGTATTACCTGTTCGACAAGCCGCGGACATTCCTCTCCTCCGGAGGGCTGGGGACGATGGGGTACGGACTTCCGGCCGCAATCGGGGCCCAGGTGGCGATGCCGGACAAGCTGGTGGTCGACATCGCGGGCGACGGCAGCATCCAGATGAACATCCAGGAGCTTGCGACGGCGGTGCAGTATCGCCTCCCCGTCAAGGTGGTGATCCTGAACAACGGGTCGCTCGGGATGGTGCGACAGTGGCAGGCACTGTTCTACCAGGGGAAGCTTTCCCAGACATGCCTCCCCCAGATCCCCGATTTTGTGCGCCTGGCCGCGGCATACGGGGCGGCAGGGTATCGTGCAACGAAGCCCGCGGAGGTGCCGGAGGTGCTCCGGAAGGGGTTTGCTGCGCCCGGCCCGGCCATCATCGACATCGTGACGGATCCCGACGAGATGGTCTACCCGATGGTGCCTGCGGGGGCGCCTCTCACGAAGATGCTGCTCGTGTGACGTTGGAGGGGACGAGCCGATGCGCCATACCATTTCCGTGATGGTGGAGAACGAGTTCGGGGTCTTGAGCCGCGTCTCCGGCCTGTTTTCCGGGAGGGGATTCAACATCGAATCGCTGACGGTGGCGGAGACGATGGACCCGACGGTCTCCCGCATGACGATCGTGACCTCCGGGAACAACCAGATCCTCGAGCAGATCCTGAAGCATCTGAACAAGCTTGTCTCGGTCATCAAGGTGGTCGACCTGACGGGGGCGGAGATCGTCAATCGCGAACTCGTTCTGATCAAGGTGAATGCGGAACCGGAAACGAAACCCGAGGTGCTGCGCCTCGTGGACATCTTCCGCGCGAAGATCGTCGACGTGGCATCCCGGTGCTACACGATCGAGATGACGGGCGACGAGGAGAAGATCAACGCGTTGCTCCAACTGCTGAAGCCGATCGGGATCCGCGAAATCGTGCGAACGGGGCGTGTGGCCATTGCGCGAGGGATGTAGCGGGGGCGCGAAGGGTCGGTTGGTTCCACTATATCCGGGGAGGGATTGATAATGGTCCGGATCTACCGCGAAAAAGATGCCAGGCAATCGTTTCTGAAGAAGAAGAAGATCGCGATCCTGGGGTACGGCAGCCAGGGACATGCGCACGCGAACAACCTGCGGGAAAGCGGGATGGAGGTCGTCGTGGGCGAGCTCCCGGGATCCGAAAACGCGGCGAAGGCGAAGAAGGCCGGGTTCGAGGTCGTAGACGCCGCCGCCGCGACGGGCAAGGCGGACGTCGTCGTCATGCTCCTTCCCGACGAACTGCAGGGGGACATCTACCGGAACGCCGTCGGGCCGAACATCAAGAAAGGGGCGTACCTCATGTTCGCCCACGGATTCAACATCCACTACGGCCAGGTCATGCCCCGGGCCGACCTGAACGTGTTCATGGTGGCGCCGAAAGCCCCCGGCCATCTCGTGCGGGCGCAGTACGAGAAGGGAGAGGGCGTTCCCGCTCTCATCGCCGTCCACCAGGATCCTGCGGGGGACAGCCGGGACATGGCGCTCGCATATGCTAGCGCGATCGGCTCCGCCCGCGCGGGGGTGATCGAGACCTCCTTTCGCGAAGAGACGGAAACCGACCTCTTCGGCGAGCAGGCGGTCCTCTGCGGCGGCGTGACCGCGCTGATCCTTGCGGGATACGAGACGCTTGTCGAGGCGGGATATGCGCCCGAGATGGCGTACTTCGAGTGTCTGCACGAACTGAAGCTCATCGTGGACCTCATCTACGAGGGCGGGATCTCCACGATGCGGTACTCCGTGAGCAATACCGCGCAATTCGGCGACCTGACGAGGGGACCGCGGGTCGTCAACGCGGAGACGAAAGCCGAGATGAAGCGGATGCTCGAGGAGGTCCAGAACGGATCCTTCGCCCGTGAGTGGATCCTGGAGAACCGGGCCAACCGACCTGTCTTCAACGCCCTCACGAGGCGTGGCGAGGAGCACCCGATCGAGGAGGTGGGCCACCGCCTCCGGGCGATGATGCCGTGGATCGCGAAGGGGCGGCTGGTCGACAGGACGAAAAACTGACCCGGAAGCGATGGATCCGGGGGAAAAGGGTCGGGAACGCGGGGTGATCGCCCCCGAAGGGTTCCTGTTTCTTCTGGGCGGGATTGTTCTTGCGGTCGTGCTCTCCCTCGTGTGGCCGAGGACGTTGCCTGCATCGGTCTTCGGGATTCTCCTCACCGTTTTCGTCGGCTGGTTCTTCCGGAACCCTGACAGGCTCCCCCCCGCTCTCCCCGGAGCGGTAATTTCCCCCGCGGATGGTAAAATAGTGTACGCAGGCGACAATCCGCCGGGAAGGTATTTCGGGGAACCGGGGAAGCGGGTAAGCGTCTTCATGTCGCTCTTTGATGTGCATGTGAACCGGGCTCCGGTATCCGGCCGGGTGGTGTCCGTCCAATACCACCCGGGAAGGTTCCTGGCGGCAAATGTCGAGAAAGCGTCGCTTGCCAACGAGCAGAACGGCGTGCTCCTCGAGACGCCGGACGGCCATCGGGTCGCCTTTGTGCAGATCGCCGGGTTCATCGCACGGCGCATCGTGTGCGACGTGTCCACGGGGGACACCGTTCGGGCGGGCCAGCGGGTGGGCATCATCTGTTTTGGATCGCGGGTGGACATCCTGTTTCCCGCCTCCGCCTCCCTGAACGTGCGGGTGGGAGACCGGGTTCGGGCGGGAGAGAGCGTCGTGGGGGTGGTGAAATGAGGAAGAGGATGAAGCGGGAGGACGGGATAAGCCGGGGGATCTATGTGTTGCCCAACCTGATCACTTCGGGCTCGCTGTTCGCCGGGTTCTACTCGATCGCCGCGACGTACACCGGCCAGTTCGAGAGGGCGGCCATGGCCATCATCGTGGCGGTGGTGCTGGACGGCCTGGACGGCCGGGTCGCTCGGATGACCCGGACGACCACGAAATTCGGGGTGGAGTACGACTCCCTGGCCGACATCGTGGCCTGCGGCGTGGCGCCGGCGTTCCTCGTCTACGGCTGGGCGCTTTCGCGCTTCGGGCGGTGGGGCTGGCTGGCCGCGTTCCTCTTTCTGATCTGCGGGGCCCTCCGTCTCGCCCGGTTCAACGTCCAGGTCAATACGATCGAGAGGGGGAAATTCAACGGGCTGCCGATTCCCGCCGCCGCCACGTTCGTGGCATCCCTGATCATGCTCTTCTACTACCTGGGAGGGTCCGGCAACTTCAAGCATATCGCCGTGCTCCTCTCCATCTACGTGCTGGCTTTTCTCATGGTCAGCACCGTAAGGTACAACAACTTCAAGGACCTGGAGCCGTTCCGCCGCCGGCCGTTCAATACGCTGGTGGTGTTTATCTTCCTTTCCCTCCTGCTGGCTGCGGAACCCCAGGTGATGATCTTCCTGTTCGTCTCGGCGTACATCGTCTCCGGGCCGCTGGGGGAACTGGTGCGCACCTTGCGCGGTCAGCGTAAGAAAACCTTGGAAAGCGAGAAACACGTTCATGGGGATGACGCTCACGGAGAAGATCCTCGCGAGGCACGCGGGGAAGGAAGCGGTTGAACCGGGGGATCTGATCCTGGCGCGGGTCGACCTCGCGCTCGGCAACGACGTGACCAGCCCGATCGCCATCCAGGCGGTCCGGAACATGGGAGTCCGGGAGGTATTCGACCGGGAGCGGATCGCGCTCGTCCCGGACCACTTCACGCCGAACAAGGACATCGCGTCGGCTGAACAGGCCAGGATAATGCGCGACTTCGCCCGCGAATACGGGATCGCGAACTACTTCGAGGTGGGGCGGATGGGCATCGAGCACGTGCTGTTGCCCGACGAGGGGCTCGTCGTTCCCGGCGAACTCGTGATCGGAGCGGACAGCCACACGTGCACGTACGGTGCGTTGTGCGCCTTCTCGACCGGAGTCGGCAGCACCGACCTGGCCGCGGCGATGATCTCCGGGGAGGTGTGGCTCAAGGTGCCCGAGTCGATCCGGATCGTGCTTTCCGGCAAACCGCGGAAGTGGGTCGAGGGCAAGGACGTCATCCTCCACATCATCGGGGAGATCGGCGGGGACGGAGCGCTCTACCAGTCGATGGAGTATGCCGGGGACGGCCTTGCGGTTCTCCCGATGGCTTGGCGGTTCACGATTTCCAACATGGCGATCGAGGCCGGCGCAAAAAACGGCATCTTTCCCTTCGACGAGATCACGAAGAGCTACGCGGACGAGCGGGCCGCCCGGAAATACACGGTGGTCGAGGCAGACCGCGACGCCCGGTACGCGGCGGAGATCGGGGTCGACCTGGGCGCTCTCGAGCCGCAGGTGGCGTTTCCGCATATGCCGGAGAATACCCGGTCCCTTTCCCGGGTGGGGAACGTCCCCATCGACCAGGTCGTGGTGGGCTCGTGCACCAACGGACGCATCGAGGATCTCCGGAGCGCGTGCGCGGTCCTGCGCGGGCGGAAAGTCCACGACGGCGTCCGGATGATCGTGTTCCCCGCGACGCAGGAGATTTACCTCCAGGCGATGCGGGAGGGGCTGATGGAGATCTTCGTGACCGCGGGTGCGGCGTTTTCCACGCCGACCTGCGGGCCGTGCCTGGGCGGGCATATGGGAATCCTGGCAAAGGGGGAGAAGGCCGTCGCGACCACGAACCGCAACTTCGTGGGCCGGATGGGGCACCCCGAGAGCGAGGTCTACCTCTCCAACCCCGCGGTGGCGGCCGCCTCCGCGGTGCTCGGAAGGATCGGCGGACCCGACGAACTGTAGGGACGGCCCTGGGGCAGGGGACTCGACAGGCCGATTGCGGGATCGGCTCCGCATCCTCCCCCATCCGCAGCGGTATACCGCTGCTCCGGGGGACTTCGTCGGAGGGGGGCTCCGTTCGTGGCTCGGCGTGCGATGCACCCGCACGCCTTAAGCTTTACCTCACTGCGCCCGGTCTCCGGGGGTCCGTTCCGGAAGAGGCCGTGCACCGAGAGGGTCGATGCGGGGGGTTCCGCGCAGCGGCCTGTGGAGCGAGGCGGAGATTGCGACGAGTGGAACCGGCAGCGAGCGGTCGAAGGTCGCGAGCGTAGCGGAGGGGAATCCCCCGCGAGCCAGGGTCCCCACACGGTTGCCGCGCTCATTGGACGGAGCGCGGAAATTTTCAATCGGGAGAGATCGGCATGATACTGGAGGGTAAGGCCTGGAAATACGGGGACGACGTCGACACCGACGTCATCATCCCCGCTAGGTACCTGAACAGTTCCGACCCGGCGGAACTCGCCCGCCACTGCATGGAGGACATCGACGCGGAGTATGCGGCGAAGGTCTCCCCGGGGGATTTTCTCGTGGCAGGGAAGAACTTCGGGTGCGGCTCCTCCCGGGAGCACGCTCCCATCGCCATCAAGGCGTCCGGGGCCTCCGCAGTGATCGCCCGCTCGTTCGCGCGGATCTTCTACCGGAACGCGTTCAACATGGGTCTTCCCATCTTCGAGGTGCCCCGGGCAGTCGACGAGATCGATGCGGGGGACGTTCTTGCTCTGGACATGCAGCAGGGAATGCTGCGGAACGAGACGAAGGGGCGTCAGTACGCCATCGCCCCGGTACCGTCGTTCATGCAGGATCTTGTCGCTGCAGGCGGGTTGCTGAACTACATGGCGGCCCGGCGGAAAGGAAAGTAGCGGCCATGTCCAAGATCTGCGTGTTTCCCGGCGACGGGATCGGTCCCGAGGTTGTCCGGGAGGCGCTGTCGGTCCTCCGGACGGTGGAGGAGGTATCGGGGAAGAAACTGTTCGAGATCGAAGAGGAGCTGCTGGGTGGGGCGTCCTACGACGTCCACGGCGTTCCGATGACCGACGGGGCGTTGTCCCTGGCCCGGTCGTCGGACGCCATTCTCCTGGGGGCCGTCGGCGGGCCGAAGTGGGACCGGCTCCCCTTCGAGGTCAGGCCGGAGCGCGGCCTGCTGGAGTTGCGGAAAATTCTCGGGCTCTTCGCGAATTTGAGGCCCGCGAAGGTGTACGGGCCCCTTCTCGATGCCTCGCCCCTGAGAAGGGAGATCGTGGAAGGAATCGATCTCCTGGTCGTACGGGAACTCACCGGGGGGATCTACTTCGGCGAGCCCCGCGGGATCAAGATGATCGACGGCGTCGAGACGGGTATCAACACCGAGGTGTACAGCCGCCCGGAGATCGAGCGGGTCGCCCGGGTCGCCTTCGAATTGGGCCGGAAACGGACGGGGAGGGTAACCTCCGTGGACAAGGCGAACGTCCTGGAGGCGTCCGTGCTGTGGAGAAAGGTCGTTACGGAGATGGGTGCGGCGGAGTTTCCGGACGTTGTCCTTTCCCACATGTTCGTCGACAACTGCGCCATGCAGCTCGTCCGAAACCCGAAGCAGTTCGACGTGATCGTCACGACGAACCTCTTCGGCGACATCCTGACGGACGAGGCGTCGATGGTCACGGGCTCGATCGGTATGCTCCCTTCCGCCTCGCTCGGGGGAAACGTGGGACTGTTCGAGCCGATCCACGGGAGCGCTCCGGACATCGCGGGGAAAGGGCTGGCAAACCCTCTGGCCATGATACTTTCTGCGGCGATGATGCTACAGTATTCGTTTGGCATGGCCCGGGAGTCCGCCCTGATCGAGGACGCGGTAGGAAAGGCGCTCGCGGACGGCTACCGCACGGGCGACATCTACCGCGAGGGACCCGGGGTTCGGCGGGTAGGAACCCCGGAAATGGGTGACAAGGTGCGGCAAATCATCAGGGGCAACACGTGAGAAGGAGCAAGGGAAATGGCCACGAAAAGATTTAACGTCGCCGTTGCGGGTGCGACGGGCGCGGTCGGGGACGTGATGCTGCGGATCCTGGAGGAGAGGAAGTTCCCCATCCGGAACATTCGGCTGCTTGCCTCCGAAAGGTCGGTCGGGAAAAGGATCCGGTTCCGGGGGGAAGAGGTTCCCGTCGAACTCCTCCAGAAGAGCGCCTTCCGGGGAATCGACATCGCCCTGTTCTCGGCGGGGGCGTCCCGGAGCAGGGAGTTCGCCCCGGCGGCCGGGGAGTCCGGAGCGGTGGTCGTCGACAACTCGTCGGCCTTCCGGATGGAGCCGGACATCCCGCTGGTGGTGCCCGAGATCAACGGCGACGCGATTGCCCGATACCGGAACCGGGGAATCATCGCGAATCCGAACTGTACCACAATCGTCGCGATCATGCCGCTCAAGCCCCTGCACGACTTCGGGACGCTGCGGCGGGTCGTGGCTTCCTCCTATCAGGCGACCTCCGGGGCGGGGGCCAAGGCGATGGCCGAGCTCATCGCGCAGACGAAGGCGTTCGCCGGCAACAAGAAACTGGAAGTGGCGGTGTTCCCGCACCAGATCGCCTTCAACGTTATTCCGCACATCGACGCCTTCCTCGAGAACGGGTACACGAAGGAAGAGATGAAGATGACGAACGAGGGGCGCAAGATCATGGGGATTCCTGACCTGCCGATCACCTGCACCACGGTCCGCGTACCGGTCCTGACCGCCCACTCGATCTCGATCAATGCGCAGTTCGAGAGGAAAATCTCCCGCGAGAAGGCGCGGGAGCTGATCGCGGCGTTTCCCGGCTGCCAGGTGATGGACGACCCGGTGAGCAACGTGTACCCGATGCCGCTTCTCTGCGCGGGAAAGGACGATTGCTACGTCGGGCGAATCCGCGAGGATGAAAGCGCGGAGAACGCCCTGAACTTCTGGGTGTGCGGGGACCAGCTGCGGAAGGGGGCGGCCCTGAATGCGATCCAGATCGCCGAGGTACTCGCCCGGAAGCACCTGCAGCCCGCCCACGCGTAAGCGCAGAAGGCGGTCCGGATCCATGCAGCACCACCGGGAGCGGAGGGTCCCTCCGCTCCCGGTGGTGTTTCGATCCCCGGGACTCCTTCCGAAGCCGTTGTTTGCAGAGCACAGGACCCTGGCTCGCGGGGGATTCCTCTCAGCTACGCTCGCGACCTTGCGTCCGCTTGCTGCCGGTTCCGCTCGCTGGTTCGGACCCCGCCCTGCGGGGATACAACACTCTCGCTCCACAGGCTGCTTCGTGGAACCCCCCGCATCGCCCCGGGTCCCCGTGCAATGGCACAGCAGCCGCAGGAGGAGGGGCGCAGTGAGGTAAAGCGCAGGCGTGCGGGTGCATCGCACGCCGAGCCACGAACGGAGCCCCCCTCCGA